>CAZMGG010000007.1:0-82963 GCA_964565715.1 uncultured candidatus Brocadiaceae bacterium
GCCGACGCCGAGGCGGGCTTCGGCGGCCCGCTCAACGCCTTCGAGCTGATGAAGCTGATGATCGAGGCGGGTGCCGCCGGCGTGCACTTCGAGGACCAGCTCGCCAGCGAGAAGAAGTGCGGCCACCTCGGCGGCAAGGTCCTGGTGCCGACCCAGACCTTCGTCCGCACCCTCAACGCCGCCCGGCTGGCCGCCGACGTCTGCGGCGTGCCGACCATCCTGGTGGCGCGCGCCGACGCCGACGCCGCCGCCCTGCTCACCGCCGACATCGATGAGCGCGACCGGCCGTTCTGCACCGGCGAACGCACCCAGGAGGGCTTCTTCGTGACCCGGCCGGGGCTCCCCCAGGCCATCGCCCGCGGGCTCGCCTACGCGCCCTACGCCGACGTGGTCTGGTGCGAGACCAGCAAGCCGGACCTGCAGCAGGCGAGACGCTTCGCCGAGGCGATCCACGCCCGCTTCCCCGGCAAGCTGCTGGCCTACAACTGCTCGCCGTCCTTCCACTGGAAGAAGAACCTCGACGACGCCACCATCGCCCGCTTCCAGCGCGAGCTGAACGCGATGGGCTACAAGTTCCAGTTCGTCACGCTGGCGGGCTTCCACGCCCTCAACCACTCGATGTTCGAGCTGGCCAGCGGCTACCGCGACCGCGGCATGGCCGCCTACGTCGAACTGCAGCAGGCCGAGTTCGCCGCCGAGGCGCAGGGCTACACCGCCACCCGCCACCAGCGCGAGGTCGGCACCGGCTACTTCGACGCGGTGACCCAGGCGGTGAGCAAGGGCGAGAGCTCGACCACCGCGCTGCACGGCTCCACCGAAGCCGAGCAGTTCTACGACCACCGCCACAAGGAATCGGCCTGAGCCGATGACCCTGCCGCGCGCAGTCCTGGCCGCCGTCCTGCTCGGCACGGCGGCGCTGGCCCAGTCCACCTGGGTGGTCGACGCCCAGAACCGGCCCGGCGCCCAGTTCCTCGATCTGCCGCCGGCGGTGGCCCACGCCGCCCCCGGCGACCTGATCGTGCTGCGCGGCGGCAATGCGGTGGCCTACTCGGCCGCCGTGATCGGCCGTTCCCTGCGCCTGCGGACCGAGCAGGGCGAAGCGCTGGTCGACCGGATCACCGTCCGCTCCCTGCCCGCCGGCGAGACGGTGACGCTGTGGAACGTCAGCCTGCGCGGCTGGCAGACGCCGCTGCTCGCCTTCGAACAATGCGCCGGCAACGTCCACCTCGAGGCCGGCAGCACGCTCGGCCCGCTCGCCGTCACCGACTGCGCGCACGTGGCGGTGGTCGACTGCAACCTGAACGGCTGGGGCAGCCCGCACCAGATCCTGCGCAGCGAGGTGTCGGTGACCGGCACCACGCTGGAGAGCACGTTCTTCCAGCGCGGCCCCTGCGTGCAGGTGCAACAGGCCACGGTGCGGGCCCTGCGCTCGACGTTCTTCGGCGGCGAAGGGCAGGTGAACTGCCTGCCGTCCTGCACGCGGCTGCGGCAGCCGACCCCGGCGATCCTGGCGACCCAGGCGAGCCTGGTGCTCGGCGCGGGGTGTGCGGTGGTCGGCAACACCGACACGGTGCTGAGCCTGGTGAACCAGCAGGCCCGTTCGTCGACTCTCTGCGTCGGGCCGTCGATCCAGGGGACCGGCAGCGTGGTGCTCGGCACGGGTGCGGTGATCGCCTGTGGTGGCGGGCCGGGGGTGGCGCCGGCGGCGCTGGCCGATGTGACCTGTGCGCCGCTGCTCTGCGGTGCTGGCGCGGCGGTGCGGCTGAACGCGGTGCCGGGCAGCGGTGGGATCCTGTTCGTCGGCTGGCCGCGGCCGGGGTACCTGTCGACGCCGCACGGCGATCTGCTGGCGGATCCGGCGGCATTGGCGGTGCTGGGGGCGGGCGTGACCGACGGCCAGGGCCTGTTGCCGGCGGTGCTGGCGGTGCCGGCCTCGGCGCCGCGCGGGATGGCGCTCGTGCTGCAGGGGGTGGTGCTGGATGCGCAGGGGACGGCGCGGCTGGCCTTGCCGGCCCTGCGCGCGGTGCGGGACTAGCCGGCCGGGCCCTGGAGGCTTGCCGCCGGCGGGGGGTCCGGTTTCCGGAGGATCGTGCGGCGGCGACCGGTGGCGAGTGACCCCGGTCGGGTGTCGGGGTACTCCGCACAGCGCCCCGGGTGGACAGGCAGTGACGCGGCGCTATCCTCCACCCGTTCGAAGACCCATCGACCGGGGAACCCGCGCAGCGGGGTGGTTGATGCGCCCGCGAACTCAGTGGATGTACAGGAGCGTAACGAAGTGAAGACTCTCCTCTCCTCTCCTCTCCTCTCCTCTCCGTGTTGCTAGGACGCTTCTGGCGGCCGTGCTTGCCGTCGTGTCCAGCGCTGCCACGGGACCTGCCCAGCGCGAGCCGGAGCGTCCCCTCGCCGGGCGTCAGGCGGGCACGGAGCGCTGGCTCGTCGAGTTGAACACGCGGGGATTCGACCTGGGCCAGCAGATGCAGGTGATCCGCGCCACAGCCAGCCGAAGTCAACGTGAGGCGTTGGTGGCGCAGTTGGATCCGCTCGCGACGAACGACCAGCGGGACATGGTCGCCATGGTCCAGGCGCTGGGAGGCAGCGTCGAACGGCACTTCTGGGTCGTGAATGCCCTGGTCGTCGAGATTCCACCTGCTGCTCTGATGCAATTGGGGCGGCATCCTCGTGTGCGACGGTTGCTGCCGGTGGTCGGCAGGAGTCCGGCGGGTGCAGATGTCGAGGCAGGCGGTGGTGGGTCGATGATGCCGATCGGTCCCTCGACCGATGAGAACAACCATTGCGTCGCTGCCGCACGGCAGATCCTCGGGGATGCCGCCCTGAACAACACCGGAGCTGGTGTGACGGTGGCGTTCTTCGACACCGGAGTCGATGCCGATGCCGATGGCCAGCCGGGCACCGTGACCCCACACCCGACGTTCCTGGATGGCGGCAGTCCGGCAGGGACCCGGATCCTCGCCCATCTCATGGCGGGGAACATCGACTGCAACAACATCCCGGGCTCCCAGGCATACCAGCCATGCACCCACAGCCGGCAGGCCCGTCATGGGACCGGTGTCGCAGCGGTGGCGGTGGGCAGGCGGACGATGGACCCGCTGGCGCCAACCCAGGTCGTCTCCGAAGAGGGGCATGCGCCAGACGCGAGCCTCGTGGATGTGTCGGTCATCCGAGTGTCGACGAATCCCCAGACAGGACTCCCCAACCCGGCTACGCCGTGGGCCACGGACACGGCGACCATGCTCGCGGCGATCCAAGCCCTACGCGCCTTCATCCTGACCGGTCAGCCCGTTCACGTCGCCAACATCTCCTTCGATGGCTGGTCCAATGCGGATGACCCGGTGTCCTTGGCGTTCGACGTTCTTGCACTCGAGGAAGACGTGCTGCTGGTGACCTCCGCCGGCAATGCAGCAGACGAGACCTTCCTGAGCAACGGCTTCTACCATGGCCTCGCAGTCGGTTGCGTGCACACCCGGACGAATCCTGCCGGTGCTTTAGTCCCCATGGGCGACACCAGCCGGGGTCCACTCAGCAGCAACTGGAGTCGTCTCTACCCTGACGTGTGTGCGACGGGGGCTGGCGTGGCCACGAACTACGTCACCGCAGGCAACGCCGCACTCCTGACCATGCCGCTGTTGGACCTCTACGACGCTGCGGCTCGTGCAGGTTGCCCGGTGCCGGTCCCGCCCGAGTTCACCGTGACGATCCCGCAAGGCCCTCGGTACTTCGCCCGCGGCACCAGTCAGGCCGCGCCTCATGTCGCGGGAGCAGCGGCCCTGTACCGTGGTGCTCGTCCCGCAGCGACCGCTGAGGAGACGAGGGCAGCCATCCTGCTGAACACGATCTCCCCATTGCCGGGCCCGAATGGCTCGGGACAACACACCTACATGGGCCGGAACACGTATGGGGTCGGATACGTCCGCGACGATCTCTTGGCGGAGTTCGCGGCGAGGCTTGGCAGCATCAACCCCTTGCACCAGGTCGTGCAGCTGACGGCAGCCGCGTCCTCGGCGACGATCACCTACCCGGTCGTGGCCGCGGATGGCCCTGCGGCAGTGGCTGTGTGCTGGCGCCGCGAGGACCAGGCCATGCCATTACCCGACATCGATCTGAATGTCTGGGCGGGCTCGCAGGCCAGCGGTACGTTGCTGGCGAGGTCTGCAACAACTGGGAACTCGTACGAACGAGTCGCATTCACGGTTCCGCCTGGAGTGACTACCGTCACCATTCAGGTGAACGCATCGTCCTTGGTGAGCGCGCCCATCCCCGTGCAGGTCGTCGCGCGTGAGTTCGGCAGCACCGGTCCACAGCTTGCCGTGACCGGTGGGCACTCCTCGATTGCGCAGCTCCCAGGCTGCTCCACAACGGCTCCCGACCTGGCGGTGACCCGGATCGTGCCTGCGATCTACGGGGGCGCGTATGGCAGCAGGGCATTCGTGGTAGCGCGGCAGGATGCTGCGTCCCCGATGGCCTACCGCGGCATGGACCTGGTGGCAGGCGGAACACCAGGCGGCTGGTTGCACTTCGAAGTCGATGTTCGTCAGACCGGGGCCCCAGATCCCGTGGTCTTCGGGGCTCTGGCACTTCGCACCTGGCGCCCGTTTCAGGTGACGGGTGCCCTGGCATTCTCCGAGATCTGGCTGGATTCGCTGCCGGGACAGGCTGCAGGAGCCCTCGGTACCCCGGCGACGCCATCGTCTACCGCGACCCAGTTCCTCGGTCCGTTCCAGGTGACTACGGCGCCGCCCACTTGGAGCGTCCTCGGCTTCGACTCATGGCCCATCATCATCGACCTGCCCGGCACGTGGACCTATCCTGGCGCAGGCAACTTGCATGTCTGGTTCCGCTATCCTGCCGCCTGGCCGAACCCCATTCCGGTCATCGAAGTCGATGGCATCCAGGATGGTCCCAACGCCCAGGGGTACGCGGCGCAGGCATTGTCGTGGACTGGCCCCGGCGGAACTACGACTCAGCGGGGCTGGGGCCTGGTACTTGGCTTGGCTCCTGGCGATGGGCAGAACCCAATCAGTGTTCCGCCTCGGCTGCGTCTGATTGGCGAGCCGTGCCTCGGTCAAACGGTCCTGATGGACCTGACACAAGGAAGCCCCTCGCAGGGAGCATTCTTGATGGCTGGGACGGCCGGACAGGCGCCGTTTGGAGCGAATCCACAGTGCTTGATCCAGGTGGTCAGCCCCACCTCTACCTTTGGCTTGATCGATGCGGCGGGACATGGATCTTGGACGGTTGCGGTTCCGCCCAATCCGGCTCTCCTGTTCAGTGAAACATCTCTGCAAGTGGTGGTCGGCCAGCCTTCGCCGCTGCCCCCTGTTCTGTCGAACGGTGTTGTCATACGCCTCGGAGGTGCACTGTGATGCTCCATCCCCGGCGGCGACTTGGCGTAGGCTTGGTCGCCTTGGTGACTGCGTTGCACGGCGCGTGCGGGGATCTCGAGGCTCAGGTGCGGTGGGTGCGCCTGCCGGGTGGGATGCCGTCGCCGAGGCATGGTCCGGCCATCAGCTACGATTCTGTCCGCGACCGGCTCGTTCTGTTCGGCGGGAATCAGGGCGGCCAGCTCCTGGTGGACACGTGGGAATGGGATGGCGTCGCCTGGGCGCAAGCGGCAGCTGCCAACGCCCCTTCCGCGCGAGAGTTTCATGTGATGGCCTATGATCAGGCGCGTCGACGCACGCTGCTGTTCGGCGGGCAAGACTACGTTCCATGGGCCAATCTCCTGGCGGATACGTGGGAGTGGGATGGGGCTTCCTGGGGGCAGGTTGCAACGAATGGTCCGGCGCCGCGGTGGGCGCCTGGCATGGCGTATCATACGGGACGACAGCGGGTCATGTTGTTTGGCGGCGCCTACCTGCTGGGCCCCGCGCCCCACTCATTCAATGACCTGTGGGAGTGGGATGGCTCGTCGTGGCGTGTGGTCGCACCTGGAGGTGGCAATGTGGACCCGCCCGTGCTCCATTGGCCGGTTGGGACGATCAGTTATGGCAACCTGGCCTATGACGAGCGGCGGAACAAGCTGGTTGTGTATGGCGCCCACTGGCTTGCGCAGAATGTGGGAGGTCATCTGCCGGTTACCTGGGAATGGGATGCCGTCGCTGGTTGGCGACAACCTGGCGTGAGTGGACCGACTCTCATGGGGCGGAACCTGCAGTACGACGGATACCGGGCCAGGATGGTGGTGTTCGGGTCGATGTACGCGTCTACAGCGTGGCCCCTGCCGTTCGAATGGGACGGGTTCAGTCCGAGCTGGACGCAGCGGCTGACGACCACGCCTCCCGGCATGGCGAACACCGGCCCGGTGGTCTACGACTCGAATCGCGGCCGCTTCCTGTACCTCGACCACAACGGCGTGCTGTGGGAGTACGCCACGGGAGCTCCGGCGGCCTACGTCCCGATCGGACCGGGTTGCACCGGCTCGCTGGGCACGCCGTCCCTGACCGCTGCGCCGTACAGCCTGCCGTGGATCGCCGACACCCTGCACGTGCAGGTCGATGGCGTTCCGTCCGGCATGCCCGCGGCGCTGGCCATGTCACTGGCAGCCCTGCCAACGCCTCTGGACCTCACGGCGCATGGCATGCCGGGCTGCCAGTTGCACGTCTGGCCCGACCTTCTCCTGTTCCGGCCCTCGCAGGGGCACATCGCGACCTGGAGCCTGCCCATTCCGAACCAGCCGGCGCTGCAGGGGCTGCTGTTCTCGCAGCAGGCGGCCGTGCTCGACCCTGCCGCCAACCCGCTGGGCGTGTCACTCAGCACCGGGACGACCGGCATCCTCGGCATGCGGTGAGGCGCGCCGACGCCGCCGGCCGCCCGCGCCTCGCGGGCGAGGGCGGCTTTTTCCGGAATCCTGGCGACGAGAATGCCGCCCGGTGCCGTCCATGCACCGGTCGCCGGCGGTGCCGGGGCCAACCGATTCCGATGCACACCCACACCCATCGTCGTCTCCCCGTTCCGTTCCCGATCGCCCGCCGGGCGAGCCTCGCCACCGCGCTCGCGCTCGGCCTGCTGGCGGCCGCGCCCCTGCCGGCCCAGGATGCCGGGCCGGCCCGTACCCAGCGCCGCGCCGAGCCCTTGCTGGACATCGACTTCGCCAGCGGCACGCTGCCGGAGTTCATCGCCCACCTCCGGGATCGCGCGAAGGGCGTGAACATCGTGCTCGGCGAGGGTGCGGGCAACGTGGCGATGCCTTCGATCAAGCTGCTGCAGGTGGAGATCGAGGACGCGCTGCAGACGGCCGCCATGATCGCCAGCAACGATCGCTGGCAGGTCCAGGTGAAGAGCAACCGCAGCGCCACCGGCACGTCGATCCACACCGTCCTGGTGCGCGAGATCCAGAACGTGCCGACCCAGGTCACGCGGGGCGGCTTCGCCGGCGCCGGCAACCGGCCGGAGACGGCGGTGTTCTCGCTGCGGCAGCTCACCACACAGCTGCCGGGCGGCGAGGCCGAGCGTTCGTTCACCATCAAGGCGGAGACCGCGTTGAGCGCCATCGAGACCGGGCTGCAGCTCGGCGAGGGGCCGCCGCCGGTGCTGCGCTACCACGCCGACTCCGGGCTGCTGTTCGCGCATGGGCCGAGCCACCAGCTGGCGGTGGTGAGTTCGGTGCTGCGCCAGCTCGAACGGGACCAGGCGACGCTGCGCGAGGCGGCGCGGCCGGCGGAGAAGGGCAAGCCGGCGGAGAAGAAGGACGGCTGAGGCTCCGTGCGTGACCGGACCGGAGTCCAGGGAGGCCTCGGGCGACCTGCTGCGGCGGGCCGCGCGGGGCGAGGGCGCCGCGTTCGGCGCGTTCTACGACCGCTGGCTGCCGTTCGTGTACCAGGCGGCGCGGCGGCGCAGCGGGCGGGACGAGGCGTTCGGGCTCGACGTGGTGCAGGACGTGATGCTGAAGGTGGCACGGCGGCCGCCGGACCTCGAACGGGAGGCGGCGGTGGCGGCGTGGCTGCTGCGCACGGCCGAGCGCTGCGCGGTGGACCGGCTGCGGGCGGAGCAGCGGCGGGCGCGGCGCGAGCGGGCGGCGGCGATGCCGGAGCGGGGCGAGGCGCCGGAGCCGGCGGGGCAGGCGGCGGAGACGCGGTCCTGGCTGGACGCGCGGCTCGGCGAACTGCCGGCCATGGAGCGGGAGCTGCTGCTGGCGCGGTTCGCCGAAGGCGGGACCTTCGCCGAACTGGGCGAGATGCACGGGATCAGCGGCGATGCGGCAGCGGGGCGGATCCGGCGGACGCTGCAGCGGCTGCGGGCGGCGGCGCGGGAGTGGTTCGGTGACTGAGCCACGGGAGCCCCTGGAGGTGCGGCCGTGGCTGTCGGCGGCAGGCATGGCGCGGCAGCAGGCCTTGCGGCAGGCGTTGGTGGCGCGCGTCGAGAGCGGCGGGCGCCGCCGGCGGCTGGCCGGAGCGGCGTTGCTGGTGGTGGGCGCGATGCTGGCCGGCCTGGTCGCGTGGCATGACCGGACGCGCGGCGGCGTGCCGGGCCGGCAGGAAGGCGACGGGCCTGGCGTGCCGGTGCCGGACATCGTCGTGGTGCACGATGATCCGACGATCCTGGGGCGGTGGGCGGCGCCGGCGGGGGCAGCCAGGATCGAACGGATCGACGACCGGGATCTGCTGCGCCTGCTGGCCGAGGCGGGACGCCCGACGGGCCTCGTGCGCACGGCGGACCGGGCCTGGACGGTGCGCGACGTGACCGACGGGCGACCTTAGCAACCGCGGCGGGCGTTGGTGGCGGGCGGCGGCTGCGCTAGCCTTGGGCCTGCGCGGGAGAGATCCTGCGCAAGGAGCGCATGCGGATGGCACCAGGCCCTCGCCCGGCCACGGTTGTGTCATGGCTGATCGCGGTCGTCGCCGCCGCGGGGTTGGGGCACGCCCTGGGCGGTCTGGCGTCGGGCGAGGCGATGCTGTGGCCGCCGGCCGGCGTGCTGTTCGCGCTCGGCGTGCGACGGCCGGTGCGGGAGTGGGCGGGGTGGCTGCTGGCGGCGCTGGCGGCCGGCGTGATGTGGCCGCTGCTGCTGGGCGCACCGTTGGCCTGGGGCAGCAGGCTGGTGGCCGACGGCCTGGTGGCGATCCAGGCGATGGCGGCGGCGGCGGTGCTGCAACGGCTGCGTGCGGGCCTGTTCGTCTTCCGTGATGTGCCGACGGTGCTGTGGCTGTTGGCGATCGCGGGTGGCATCGTTCCGCTGTTGGGCGGCCGGGTGGCGGCGTTGATGCTCGGCGCCGACTGGTGCGACTGGTGGCTGTCGACGGCGCTCGGCGCGCTGCTGCTGGGGCCGCTGCTGCTCACCTGGGCGCGGCGGGAGGCATGGCGGCCGCCGCCGCCGGCGGTGCTGGTCGAGGCCCTGGTGCTGGCGGTGTCGTTCACCGGGATCGCGCTCCTGGTGTTCGGCCCGGAAGGCGCCGGGGCGCGGCCGTTGTTCGGATCGCCCCATGTCATCGGCCCGTTCATGCTCTGGGGGGCGCTGCGGTTCGGCAGCCGGCTGGTGACGCTGGGCCTGCTGGGCGCGGCGAGCCTGGTCACGGCGCAGACGGCGCACGGCCACGGTCCGTTCGCGGTGTGGGGCGACTCAATGGCGGCGGGACGGGTGCTCTGCCAGACCTTCCTCCTGTGCGTGTTCGGCACCACGGCGGTGCTGTCGGCGTTCGTGCTGACCCAGCGGCGGACGCGCGCCCTGCTGGCGCGCGCGGTCGAACGGTTGCGCGAGCAGGCGGTGACACTGGAAGGGCTGAGCGGGCGGGAGGCGGCGACCAGCCGGCTGCACGAGGTCGGCCGGCTCGCCACCGGCATGGCCCACGATCTGAACAACCTGCTCACCGCGGTGCTCGGGCACTCCAGCGTGCTGCGCGAGCAGGCGGATCCCCGGGTGGCCGCATCGGCGGCGGCGATCGAAGACGCCGTCGGCCACGCCGGGCAGGTGACGCGCGACCTGCTGCAGTTCGCCCGCACCGGCGAGACCGGGCAACGCGTCGTGGACCTGCGGCAGGTGGTGGACCGGGCCGTGCGCAGCATGCAGTGGCTGGCGCCGGCCGGCGTGCGGCTGCGGGTGGAACGGCATGCCGGGCCACTGCCGGTGCGGGTGGCCGAGGTGCAGATGCTGCAGGCGCTGCTCAACCTCGCCGACAACGCGTTCGAGGCGATGCCCGAGGGCGGCAGCCTCACCATCGCGCTGCGGCAGGAAGGCGACCACGCCGTGGTGACGGTGCGGGACACCGGCTCTGGCATGAGCGCCGCGGTGCTGCGGCAGGCGACCCAGCGCTACTACACGACGCGCCCCGACGGCCACGGCATCGGCCTCGCGCTGGCGGCCGAGATCATGGCGCAGCACGACGGGCGGCTCGAGCTCGAGTCGGACGAGGGCGAAGGCACCTGCGCGACGTTGCGGCTGCCGCTCTGCGACGACGTCAGCCCTGGGACCGGTCCGCGGTGAGCCGTTGCCAGTGGGCGGTGATGGCCCGCGGGTAGGCCTCGCACTCGGCGGCGAACACCCGCGCCGCCAGGGTCGCGGGCGTGTCGCCGGGCAGCACCGGCACCCGTTCCTGCAGCAGGATCGGGCCGCGGTCGTACTGGTCGGTGCAGAGATGCACGGTGCAGCCCGACTCGGGTACCTGGGCCTGCAGCACGGCCTGGTGCACGCGGTCGCCGTAGCAGCCCTTGCCGCCGAACGCCGGCAGCAGCGAGGGGTGGATGTTGAGGATCCGGTCGCGGAAGTCCGGCTCGATCGGCAGCAGCCGCAGATAGCCGCACAGGCAGACCAGGTCGATGCGGTGTTCGCGCAGGAGGCGCCAGATCGCGCCGTGATCGCGCTGGTGGAACGCCGGGATGCCGGCGTGCCGCGCCCGTTGCAGGCCGAACGCGTCCTGCTGGTCGCTGACGACGCAGGCCACGCTGGCGTGCAGGCGGCCGTCGGCGATCCGATCGATCAGGTTCTGCAGGGTGCGGCCGGAGCCGGACAGCAGGATGCCGAGGCGGGGGGCGGCGGCCATCGTCAGCCGCGGTCCAGGTCGGTGATGGCGGGGCCCTTGGCGATGCCGGCCATCAACCCCACCAGCACGCTGGCCATGCGCGGGCCGGCCAGGTCGGCGGCCTCCAGCATGGTCTCGATCGACGCGGTCTGCGGCTGGTCGGGCAGGACCTGCTGGGTGATGCCGACCAGCGCGAGCACCTGGAAGCCGGAATGCACCGCGGTGAGGACCTCGGGCACCAGCGACATGCCGACCAGGTCGGCGCCGATGCGGCGCAGGAAGCGGTACTCGGCACGGGTCGGCAGGCTCGGCCCGGGCACCGCCGCGAACACGCCGGGCAGGCACGGCACGCCGACCCGCACGGCGACCTCGCGGGCCTCCACCTGCCAGCGCCGCGGGTAGGGCTCGCTCATGTCCGGGAAGCGCGGCCCGAGCTGGTCGTCGTTGGGGCCGTGCAGCGGGTGGATGCCGCTCAGGTTGATGTGGTCCTCGAGCACCGCCAGGCCGCCGGGCTCGTGCTGCGGGATCAGGCTGGCGGCGCCGGCGGTGAGGATCAGCAGGTCGGCGCCCATCGCCCGCATGACCCGCACCGGGAAGGTCAGGGTGTCGGAGCTGCAGCCGTCGTAGGGCGCCAGCGGCGCGTCGGCCAGCGCCACCGGCACGTCCTCGAGGGTGCCGAGCAGGAACGGCGCGTTGGCCGACAGGTCGTCGGGCACGTCGTCGGCGTGCAGCGAGGTCTTGTTGCGGAGCTGGTTGGCGATCGAGGCGTGGCCGGTGCCGAGCAGCATGGCGACCCGCGGCCTCAGGTTGGTGCGGGCGAGGATCGACTGCGCGGCGTCGCGGGCGCGCTGGCGCACGGGCTTCGGAGGGCCTGACATGGATGGTCTCGGCGCAGCGTAGCCCTGGCCCGTGCGCCGACCAACCGCGGAGTCCGGCTCAGGGCAGGAGGCGCACCTGCACCAGGCCGGGGTCGAGGCCGCGCACGGCGACGACCTTGCGCGGGCTCGCGGTGCCCTGCGCGACGCGGACGGCGGCGATCGGCACGCCGAGGGTCCGGGCCAGCAGTTCGCACAGCCGGCGGTTGGCCTTGCCGCCCTCCGGTGGGGCCGCCACCGCCACCTTCAAGGCCTCGCCGAGCAGGCCGACGATCCGTTCGCGCGAGGCGCCGGGCACCACCTTCACCGCGAAGAGGACCTCGCCGTCCTGCGCGTGGACCGGCAGCGGCATGAGCGCCTAGGGCAGGGCCGCGACCACGAGGCTGTGCGGGAAGTCCTGCAGCAACCGGTCGAGGTGGGCGGCGGCGGCGAGGTTGCGCCGTTCGGAGAAGGCGCGCAGTCCGGTGGCCAGCAGGCGGCCGGCCTGCACCTCGTGCCGCAGGAACGGCGCCCATTCGCTGCTGTCGTCCGCCGGCAGGCGCCGCAGCAGGCTCTCGAACGCGTCGGCGCCGAGCGGATAGCCGGCGAGCCCGCTGCCCGACGCGTCGTTGCCGCGGTCGACGGTCCGGAGCCAGTCGCGGGCCTGGGTGGCGTGCCGGCCCAGCAGGCAGAGGCCGAGGAAGCACTCGGCGGCCCCGGGCGGGGCGTTCGGCACCTGGCGTGCGAGGGCCGCCCACTGCTCGGGGGTCAGCGAGGCCTGCGCTACCGGGATCTCCTTCGGCGGCCGGCGGCCCTGGTCGAGCACGACGAAGGCGCCCTCGCCGTCGCGCTGCCAGCGGACCACGGTCTGCGGCAGGCCATCCGGCATCGCCAGCTGCAGCGTGCCGGCCTGCGCCACCTGCTGCAGCGCCGCGGTGAAGGCCTGCGCCTGCTGCGCCACCTGGACGAGCTGGCCGGTGCGCAGGGCCGCAGGGGTGTTGCCGAGCTGGGCCCGCAGGGCCGCGGCCTGTTCGCCGAGCGCTGCGAAGTCGAGACGCTGGATGGGCGCCAGCAGGCCGTCGGCCGCGGCGATGCGGGCCGTGAACACCGTCCACTGCTCCTCGCTGCGCTCCTTCCGCATGGCGGCGATGGCGGCGCGGGCCTCGGCGATCCACTGCTCCTGCGCGTTGCGGTCGGGCACCAGCTCGGCGGGCAGGCCGGTGTCGGCGGCGAGGGCCGCCTGCAACGCCTGCAGCGCTGCCTCCAGGGCCGCCGGATCGCCGCCGGCGCGCGCCGCCTCCGCCGCGCTGCGCAGGCGCCGGACCGCGTCGGCCGCAGCGGCACGCAGCCGCTCGTCGAGGGCCGTGCGGGCCTCGCGCAGGGCCTTGCTGTCGCGCAGTTCGGCCTTCGGCTCCTGCCGGAGGGCCTGCAGGGCCCTGCCGAACTCGCCCTGCTGGATGGCCGGCTCGACGGCGTCGCGCAACGCCGCCACCGCCTGCGCCACGGCCTCGGCGCGCTGCGCCTCGGCCACAGCCGCCCGTTCGGCCTCGACCCGCAGGCTGCGGGCCTGGATGTCGGCTTGGCTGGCCGCGCGGGTGCCCGGATGCAGGCGGCCGATCTCCTCGAGCGCCGCGGCGAACGCCTCCGGCGCGCCGCCGCGGAGCTGCGCCTTGAGCAGGGCGATCTCGGCCTTGTCCTCGCGGGCCGCGGCCTGCAGCGCCTCGTTCTCGGTGGCCAGCCGCTGCGCCTCCGGGTTGTCGCGGTAGCGCACCTCGACGGTGCCCTCGGGCTCCGGGCGGGTGAGCGCCCAGGTCAGGACCGAGCCTGCCACCAGCACCGCGGCGACGGTGAGCCCGATCCAGAGCCCCTTGCGCGCCTTCGGCGCCAGCAGGGCCCGCACGTCCGCCAGCAGCTCGTTGGCCGACTGGTAGCGCTCGGCGGCGTCCTTCGCCATCAGCCGCAGGACGATGGCCGACACCTCGGCCGGGACCTCGTCGTCGACCTTGTGCGGCGGTTCCGGGGCGTCCTTGACGTGGGCGCGCAGGATCTCCTTGACGGTGCCGCCGCGGAACGGCGTGCGGCCGGTGATCAGCCGGTAGAACGTGCAGCCCAGCGCGTAGAGGTCGGTGCGGTGGTCGGCGCCCTTGCGCAGCACCTGCTCCGGCGCCATGAAGTGCGGCGTGCCGGCGAGCTTCTCCTCCGGGTCCTCCTCGGCGTGGGCCAGGCCCAGATCGGCGATCTTCACCGTCCCGTGCTGGTCCAGCATCAGGTTGTCGGGCTTGATGTCACGGTGGACCATGCCGAGCGACTCGGCGTAGGCGAGCCCGCTGGCGGCATCGGCGACGACCTGCAGGGCGCGTTCCACCGGCATCCTGCCGTGACGCTTGAGCCAGCCCTCCAGGCTGCCCTCGTGCATCACCTCCATCGAGTAGAAGTAGGTGTCGCCGTCGTGGTCGACGTCGAACACCTGCACGACGTTGGGATGGCTGAGGCGGGCGGCGGCGCGGGCCTCGGCGACGAACTTGCTGACGAAGGCCGGGTCCTTGGTGAGCTGCCGGCTGAGCACCTTGAGCGCGACCTCGCGGCGCAGCGACACCTGTTCGGCGCGGTAGACCACGCCCATGCCGCCCTTGCCGAGGATGCCGAGGATGCGGAAGCCCGGGATCGGCGTGTCCTCGGCGGTGCCGGCGGTGGCGTAGCGCAGGGTGGTGCGGCCGATCCGGATCTCGTCGCCGTCGCGGAGCGGTGCGGCGGCGGCCTCGCGGCCGTTGATCAAGAGCCCGTCGGCCATCGCCTTGATGCCGAAGCCCTCGCCCTTCAGGGCCTTCACCACCGCGTGCTGTTCGGCCACCCCGTTCTCGTCGAGGTGCAGGTCACAGTCGGGGGCGCTGCCGATCAGGACCTGGCGGTCGCGCTGGAGGGGGATCTTGGTGCCGGCCAGGGGGCCGCTCTCGACGGTGATCTGCACGGGGTCTGCCGGAAGGGGGGCGACGCAGTATGGCCGGAGCCGGCAGCCGCCGCGAGGCCGGAGTGGCGGGGCGCTGCGCAGGGCGGTGACGGCGGCGGCTGGATCGGCTAGGACGGCTGTCCCGGACCTTCGAACGGAGCCCGCACCGATGCGCATCGCCATCCTGTCTCCCTGCCTCCTGCTGAGCCTCGTGCCGCTGTCCGCGCAGGGGCCGATCCTCGACTACCTCGCGCCGGGCGGCGAGACCGTCCTGCGTACCGACAGCACGGTGCTGCAGCCCGTCCAGGGGCCGCCGATCACCGTGCACGGCGGCCTGTTCACGTTCCGCTCGGTGACGATCCCGCAGGGCAGCACGCTGCGCGGCCAGGGGCCGAATCCGATGATCTGGATCTGCGACACGATGACCGTGGCGGGGGAACTGACCGTGTCCGGGGCCGACGGCAGCAAGGTGTTCACGCTGTCCTCGGCCAACTTCCCCGAGCCGGGCGGGCGCGGCGGTGCGGGCGGCGGCGACGGCGGGACCGGCAGCCCGCAGATCGGCATGCGGTCGTTTGCCGGGCGGGCGGGGAATGGACCCGGCAACGCGGCGGGGCTGGGCGGGACCGGCGGCCTGGTGGGCTCCTTCACCGTCGGCCGCGGCTCGGGGGGCGGCGGTGGCGCCTTTGCCACCTCCGGCGATCCCTACCATCTGCAACCGTTCCTCGGCGGCACCTCGTTCCAGCAGGTCCTCGGGCTGGGCGGCCAGGGTGGCATCGGCGTCAGCGGTTCGGCCACCCGCTCGATCGCCGGCGGTGGGCCCGGTGGCACCCCGTTCACCGACAGCGACGACGAGAACGACTTCTTCGGCCTCGGCTACGACGTGTTCCGGCGGCGCTGGGTGCAGGGCGAACTGGGGCTGCCGGTGGGCGGCAGCGGCGGCGGCGGCGGGGGTGACCGGGGCAACTCGGCGGGGCCGCTCAGCCCGCAGTGGATCGCCGACGCGAAGGGCGGCGGCGGTGGTGGCGGCGGCGGCTGCCTGATCGTGTTCGCGCAGAACCTCCTGGTGGTGAGCGGCCGGGTCACCGCCAACGGCGGCAACGGCGGCGGCGGCGAACAGGCGGGCTCCTGCAACCAGGGCGGCGGCGGCGGCGGCGGATCGGGCGGCATGGTGATCCTGGCCAGCCGCGGCCGCATCGAACTGCACGTGCGCGGCGAGACCTACCAGAACCGCGACTACGACTTCTGCGTGTCCGCCGACGGCGGCGTGTGCACCACGGGCTCGTTCGGGGCGCCCTACGTGGGCGGCAAGTACCCGCTGAACGGCCAGCTGCCGATGGCGGGCGGCGTGTACGACAGCGCCCCGCTCGGCGGTTTCGGCGGCCTGGGCGTGATCGAGCTGGCGGCGCCGCCCGGGACCAACACGGACGGCACCAACACCGTCCTCGACGACAACATCCACCTGTTCCGCAACGGCCTGCCGCTCACCGGCGCGCCGAAGCAGCGCTTCCTGGCCTGGCGCGGCTGGAAGAACCTGCAGGGCATCCGGGTCGACGACGCCGGCGCGGCGGTGACCATCGGCACCGGCGAGGGCGACCTGCGGCCGTCGCCGATCCTGATCCCGCTGTAGGCGTCAGCCGACCGTCGCCCGGACCTCGATGGTCCGCCGCGTGTTGAGGTGCAGTCGTGCCAGTTCGCTGAGCGCCACGCCTGGGATCCACAGGATCCGGTCGTCGCGATCGACCAGCAGCGGCAGCCGGTCGCGGTCGAAGCGCGGCACGTGGCGGTTCTTCAGGTAGTGGCGCAGGTCCAGGTCGCGGTCCATGCCCAGCGGCTGGAAGCGATCGCCGGGCCGCCGGGTGCGCAGGCGCCAGGGCACCGGCAGCAGGCGCGGATCGAGCAGGGCGCGGAACGGGCCGGCCTCGGTCGGGCTCGGATGCAGCGGCGGGTTGGGATACTCGACGCCCTCCACCAGCCACTCGGTGGCGCCGAAGCGCTCGCGGCCGGAGTCCCAGGCGAAGCGCTGGCCGGGGTCGTCGGGCCGCGGCGGCGCCCCGGCCCGGGTCGGATCCACCAGCAGGAGACCGTCGCGGGTGCGTTCGAGCAGCAGCCCGTTGGGGCCGTGCAGCCGCTTGCCGTCGCTCTGGTCCAGCAGGGCCATGGCCCGCTGCAGCCACTGCCGGAGCGGCGCCTCGCCGCGGGGATGCAACCGCAGGTGGGCCTGGCGCAGGGCCTCCTCGACGAACGGCCGCGCCGCGTTGTCGAGCTGCCGCAGGTCGAGCTCGAGGCGCCAGGCGGTGCGGCGGCGGGCGCGTTCGGCCAGCAGCCGGTGGCCCTGGGCCTCGACGATCTCGGCGGCGGCCCGCGCCGTGCGGGCGACGGTCATCAGGGCCACGTCGAGGCTCACGCCCAGCGTCGCGCGCAGCTCCGGGATCGTCTCCAGGCGCAACCGGTTGCGGCTGTAGCCGAGGTCCTGGTTGGTGCTGTCCTCGTGGTGGGGCTCGCCGAGATGGTGCAGTACGGATGTCAGGGTCGCGCGGCGCACGGCCAGGAACGGCCGCACCAGCAGCAGACGGCTGCCGTCCTGGCCGCACAGCCAGCGGGCCTCGGGGATGCCGGCGAGCCCGCGGGGGCCCGTGCCGCGCAGCATGCGGAACAGCACCGTCTCGAGGTTGTCGTCGGCGTGGTGGCCGGTGAGCAGCACGCCGGCGCGGAGCTGGCTCGCCTGCCCGAGCAGGGCCCGGTAGCGGCCCTGCCGGAGCAGGTCCTCGCTCGGCCGGCCACGGCACTCGGCGAGGCGATGGACGTGCACCGGCACGTCCAGCCGATCGGCCAGGTCGACCACGTACTGGGCGGTGGCGCGGCTGTCGGGCCGGGTGGCGTGGTCGATGTGGCAGAGGTGCAGGGGCCCCGGCAGGCGGCGTTCGCCGTGCAGGCGGGCCAGCACCAGGGCCAGCATCGTCGAGTCCGCTCCGCCGGAAACTGCGGCGAGCACCGGCCGGTCCGCTACGACGTTCTCGTATCGGGACAGGCACCGGGCGGTGGCATCGAGGAGCCGCGCGAATCCATCCATTGGGTGAGAGCGGGTCCGCTTGTATACTGCCGCGCCTTTTTCGCGCGTTGACCCAAGGAGTCTACCTCGTCATGGCAGTCAGGATCGCCATCAATGGCTTCGGCCGCATCGGCCGTCTCGTGTTCCGTTCGATGATGGAACGGCAGGGCTTCGAAATCGTCGCCATCAACGACCTGGCCGACGCCAAGAGCCTGGCCCACCTCCTGAAGTACGACTCGGTGCACGGCCGCTTCCCGGGCAAGGTCGAGGCCGGCGAGGGCTGCATGATGGTGAACGGCAAGAAGGTGCTGATCACCAAGGAGAAGGACCCCGGCAAGCTGCCGTGGAAGGAGCACAAGATCGACTTCGTGGTGGAGTCGACCGGCGTGTTCACCGCCCAGGCCGACTGCATGAAGCACGTCGAGGCCGGCGCCGCCCGGGTGCTGCTGACGGTGCCGCCGAAGGACGACGTCGACGCCATGATCGTGATGGGCGTCAACGACGCGACCCTGAAGAAGGAGCACCGCGTGATCTCCAACGCGTCGTGCACCACCAACTGCCTCGGGCCGATGGCCAAGGTGCTGCACGAGGCCTTCGGCATCGAGCGCGGCATCATGACCACGGTGCACGCCTACACCAACGACCAGAACACCGCCGACCTGATCCACAAGGACATGCGGCGGGCGCGGGCGGCGGCGGTGAACATCATCCCGACCACCACCGGCGCGGCGAAGGCGGTCGGCAAGGTGATCCCGGCCCTGAAGGGCAGGCTCGACGGCTACGCCCTGCGGGTGCCGGTGCCGGACGGCTCGGTGGTCGACCTGTCCGCCAACCTGAAGAAGCCGGTGACCGTCGAGGAGGTCAACAGGGTGCTGAAGGCCGCCGCCGAGGGCCCGCTGAAGGGCATCATGGCCTACACCGACGAGCCGATCGTGTCGTCGGACATCGTCCACGACGCGCATTCCTGCGTGATCGACGCCCAGTGCACGATGGTGGTGGACGGCGGCACGATGGTGAAGGTGGTCGGCTGGTACGACAACGAGTGGGGCTACAGCAACCGCGTCGTCGACCTGATCCAGAAGGCCCACTCGCTCGGCACGCCGTAGCCGGCCCGCCCCGAACCGCCATGGCCAAGACCCTCGCCGATCTCGATCTCCGGCAGAAGCGCGTGCTGGTGCGCGTCGATTTCAACGTGCCGCTGGACGCCCAGGGCAACGTCACCTCGGATGCGCGCATCCGCGCCGCCCTGCCGACGATCCAGGCGATCCTGCAGCGGGGCGGCCGGCCGATCCTGATGTCGCATCTCGGCCGGCCGAAGGGCAAGGTCGTCGAGTCGATGCGCCTGCGGCCGGCGGCGCAGCGCCTGCAGGAACTGCTGGGCAGCCCGGTGCAGACCGTCGACGACTGCATCGGGCCCGCGGCCGAGGCGGCGGCGCGGGCGCTGCCCCAGGGCGCCTGCCTGGTGCTGGAGAACCTGCGCTTCCGCGACGCGGAGGAGGACGGCGACCCGGCGTTCGCCGCGGCCCTGGCGAGGCTCGGCGACGTCTACGTCAACGACGCCTTCGGCACCGCGCACCGGGCCCACGCGTCGGTGTCCGGCGTGCCGGCCCTGCTGCCCAGCGCCGCCGGCCTCCTGATGCAGAAGGAACTGGACAGCTTCCGGAAGGTGCTCGGCAGCCCGCAGCGGCCGTTCGTGGCGATCCTCGGCGGCGCCAAGGTCAGCGACAAGCTGCCGGTGATCCAGAACCTGCTGCCGAAGGTCGACCGGCTGCTGATCGGCGGCGCCATGGCCTACACGTTCCTGCAGCAGCAGGGCAAGAAGGTCGGCAGGTCGCTGGTGGAGAAGGAGCTGCTCGACGAGGCCGGCAAGGTGCTGGCCCGCTGCCGGGAGCTCGGCAAGGAACTGCTGCTGCCGAGTGATCACGTCTGCGCCGCCGAGTTCAAGGCCGACAGCCCGGCCAGCGTGCACGTGGGCGACATCCCCGACGACCTGATGGGGCTCGACATCGGCCCGGCCAGCGTGCGTCGCTACACCGAGGCGCTGCAAGGCAGCAAGACCGTGGTCTGGAACGGGCCGATGGGCGTGTTCGAGATGGCGGCCTTCCGCAAGGGCACCGAGGCGGTGGCGCAGGCGGTGGCCGCATGCTCCGGCTTCACCGTGGTGGGCGGCGGCGACTCGGTGGCGGCGGTCGAACTGCTCGGCCTCGAGGACCGCATCGGTCACGTCTCGACCGGCGGCGGCGCCAGCCTGGAACTGCTGGAAGGCCAGGTCCTGCCCGGCGTCGCGGCGCTCGGCTGAGCCCGGCGAAACGGCGGCGGCGGCGGCGGCATCGGAGCCGGAACGGCGCGGAGGCGCCGACCGATGCGCCGCCACGACGACACTCCGTTCGATCCCGATGTCCTGCAGGGTGCGATCCAGCGGATCGCCGAACAGCGCCGCCACCTGCGCGCCAACCGGGCCCTGCTGGTGGCGGTGGATGGCATCGATGCCGCCCGTGCCCAGGCCTTCGCCGAGGCCCTGCGCCTTGGCCTCGCCGGCGCCGGCCTGCGGACGGCCGACTTCGACACCACCGGCTACCGGGCCGTCGGCCGGCGGCGGTTCGCCGGTCCCGACGCGGCGCTCACCTGGTATCGCGACGGCTTCCGCTTCGAGGAGCTGCTGCAGGACGTCGTGCTGCCGCTCCGCGGGCAGCGCTCGCTGCGGGCGATGGTGCGCCACGTCGAGCCCACCGCCGCCGAAGCCGAGCCGCGCTTCGTCGAGTTCGGCGACCTCGACGTGCTGGTCCTCTGCGGGCCGTTCCTGCTGCGGCGCGACCTGCGGCCGTTCTTCGACGCCACCGTCTGGGTGGGTGAGGCGGCCGACGGAGACACCGGCGAGCATCCGGCGATCCGGCGGGCCAGCGCCGGGCTGGGCACCGAGCTGGCCCGGCGGGTCTGGCACCTGGTGTTCGGGCCGGCCCTGGCGCACTACCTGCGTCTCGACCGGCCGCAGTCCACCGCCGACGTCCGCGTCGGCGTCGGGCTCCGGCCCGAGGCCGTGCCGGACGGCCAGCGCGCCGCCGGCTGACGGGCGTGCAACCCGGCCGCCCGGCGGCTAGCCTGCGGGCGTGCCGCACCCGATCCGCATCGCGCCGAGCCTCCTGTCCGCGGACTTCGCCCGCCTGGCCGACGAGATCGCCTCGGTCGAGCAGGCCGGCGCCGACTGGCTGCATCTCGACGTGATGGACGGCCACTTCGTGCCGAACCTGACCTTCGGACCGCCGGTGGTGGCGGCGATGAAGAAGGTGGCGAGCCGGCCGCTCGACGTGCACCTGATGATCACCGACCCCTGGAAGTACCGGGACCCGTTCCTGGACGCGGGCGCCGACGCCTTCACCTTCCACGTCGAGGTGGCCGACCGCGGCGACGCCCATGGCCTGATCGAGGCGGTGAAGGCGCGCTCGGTGCTGGCCGGCATGTCGCTGCAGCCGGACACGCCGGTCGAGCGGCTGCGGCCGTTCCTCGACCGCCTCGACCTGGTGCTGATCATGAGCGTGTTCGCCGGCTTCGGCGGGCAGAAGTTCATGCCGGAGGTGGTGGGCAAGGCCCGTGCCCTGCGCCGCTGGGGCTTCCGCGGCGAGATCTCGATGGACGGCGGCATCGCGCTGCCGACCATCGCCGAGAGCGCCGCCGGCGGCACCAACGTGTTCGTCGCCGGCACCGCGGTGTTCGGGGCGCCGGACCGCAAGGCCCGCATCGCCGAACTGCGCGCCCGCGCCGAGGCGGCGCGCGGCGGCGCCGCGGCGGGAACGGCCGCACCGTAGCCGCGATCGTTTTCCTTGGCGGCCGGGCCGCCGTCGCTATCCTGCGCCGATCGCCACCTCGAAACCCACCTCCGACGACACCCCCATGGCCTGGACCCGCTTCGGCAAGAAGAAGGACATGCCCGGCGGACTCTGGATCAAATGCGAGTCCTGCGGCGGCATGCTGTTCCGCAAGGAGTTCGAGCAGAAGCTCCGGGTGTGCGGCGCCTGCGGCTACCACTTCACCCTGCCGGCCCGTGAGCGGATCCGCATCACCTTCGATCCGGGCTTCGAGGAGCTGTGGGCGGACCTGGTGGCCGGCGACCCGCTGGGCTTCGTCGACCGCGTGCCCTACGGCGAGAAGATCAAGCAGACCCGGGAGAAGTCCGGCGAGAACGACGCGGTGGTGACCGGCGTCGGCGCCATCAAGGGCATCCCCTGCGTCGCCGCGGTGATGAACTTCACCTTCCTGGGCGGTTCGATGGGCATGGTGGTGGGCGAGAAGATCACCCGCGCCACCGAGCTGGCCGCCGAGCGCCGGCTGCCGATCCTGATCTTCTCCTGCTCCGGCGGCGCCCGCATGCACGAGGGCGCCGTGTCGCTGATGCAGATGGCCAAGACCTGCGGCGCGCTGGCCCGGCTCGACCGCCAGGGCGGCTTCTCGATCTCGGTGCTGACCCATCCGACCACCGGCGGCGTCACCGCCAGCTTCGCCTCCGTGTGCGACCTGCTGGTGGCCGAGCCCGGCGCGCTGATCGGCTTCGCCGGGCCGCGGGTGATCGCCACGACGATCAAGAAGGAGCTGCCGAAGGGCTTCCAGCGCGCCGAGTTCCTGCTCGAGAAGGGCCAGGTCGACCGGATCGTCGAGCGCAGCCAGATGCGCGACGAGCTGGCCCGGCTGCTGGCCTACGCCACCGGCCGCGATCCGGTGGCGGCGTTCCGGCCGGCGCCCGGCGCCGAGGGCGCGGCCGACGGGGCCGATGCGGGCGGCGACGCGGCGACCGCGGCGGCCACTGCCGACAACGCCGCGGTGGGCGAGGCGCCGAAGAAGAAGCGGAAGGGCAAGAAGGACGCGTGAGCCCGGGCGTCCGCCGGGAGGCAGCGCGGTGATCCTGAAGCCCCTGCGGCCGGTGCCGCGCAGCGCCGCGGAAGCCCGCATCCAGGGCCGCTACAAGGTCGCCCCCGAGGACTTCGTCGTCGAGGAGCTGCCGCTCTACGAGCCGTCGGGGCAGGGCGAGCACTGCTGGCTGTGGATCGAGAAGCGCGGCATCGCCACCTTCGACCTGCTGGAGGAGCTGGGCAGGAAGCTCGGCATCAGCCCCAAGCAGTTCGGCGTCGCCGGCCTGAAGGACGCCCAGGCCATCGCCCGGCAGTGGGTGTCGGTGGCCGGCGTCGAGCCCGAGCGCCTGGCGGGCCGCGAGACCGAGTCCTTCCAGGTCCTGCGGGCCACGCGGCACGGCAACAAGCTGCGGCTCGGCCACCTGCGCGGCAACCGTTTCGAACTGCTGCTGCGCGGCACCGCGCCCGGCGACGGCGAACGGGCCACGGCGGTGCTGGCCGACTGCGCCCGGCTCGGCGTGCCGAACTACTTCGGCGAGCAGCGCTTCGGCAAGCGCGGCGCCAACCTCGACAAGGGGCTGCGGATCCTGCACGGCGATCCGCGCCGCGCCGCCCGCAGCCTGCCGCGGCGGCTGCTCGGGCTGCTGATCTCGGCGGTGCAGAGCGAGGTCTTCAACCGCGTGCTGATGGCGCGGCTGCCCGACCTGCACGTGCTGCGGCCCGGCGACATCGCCTGCCTGCACCGCAACGGCGCCTGCTTCGCGGTGCCGGATCCGGCCGTCGAGCAGCCCCGGGCCGAGGCCTTCGAGATCTCGCCGACCGGACCGCTGCCCGGGCCGGAGATGCTGCAGCCCGACCTGGCGGTGCGGGAGCTGGAAGACTCCGTGCTGGCGGCGATGGCGCTGGATCCGGCGGTGTTCGAGGGCCTGCCCTACGGGCTCGGCCGCGGCGAACGGCGGCCCCTGCGGGTGCCGGTGGAGGCGCCGGCGGCGGTCGAGACGCCGGACGGCCTGCGCCTCGGCTTCGGCCTGCCGAAGGGCTGCTACGCCACCTCGCTGCTGCGCGAGCTGCTGGTGGACACGATCTGGTTCGCCGAGGACTGAGCGCCCCGGCGCCGCCTCAGTCCTGCCGCGGCAGGGCGTGGCAGACGTAGGTCGGATCGCGGAACTGGCCGGTCACGTCCTGCAGCGTGTAGGTCTCGCGGTGCTCGATCGTGCCGAAGTCGCAGCACTTCAGCACCTCGTCGAGGCAGCGCGGGCTCATCTGCCACCAGTTGCACTGGTTCCACTCGCCGACGAAGCGGGCGATCGGCTCCTCGGCATCCGGCATCGAGGTCGAGATCGACACGATCAGGCGGCCGTCGGGCCGGCAGCACTCGCGCATCCGCTGGATGCCGAGGATCGGATCGCGGACGTGCATCAGCATGGCGCCGGAGAAGACGATGTCGAAGGTGCCGAGCTCGTCGGCGCGCAGGTCGTAGATCGCCTTCCAGATCCGCTTCACCCTGCGGCTGCCCAGCGCCTCGCCGACCACGGTGAAGCCGTCGCGCATCACCTCCCGGTCGATGGTGGCCTTCTCGCTCTGCTGCTTCCGTTCGTACTCGCGGCGGTAGCGTGGCGTCCAGTCGTGGTCGATCCAGCCCGGCAGCTCGACGGCCACCACCTCGGCGCCGCGCCGTTCGAACTCGTAGGCGAAGAAGCCGGTGCTGGCGCCGACGTCGAGCACCCGCTTGCCGTCCAGCCGGTCGGGGAAGTGGTAGTGCTGCAGGTAGTCCGTCATCCGGAAGTGCCCCGGCGTGACGATGCCGTCGCCCAGCTCGATCTGGTGGTACCAGCTCTGGATCTCGGCGACGCGGCGCTGCAGTTCGGCGATCTGTTGCGGGGTTCTCGGCATGGTCGGGTGGCGGTGCCGCAGGATAGATCGGTCACCGGACCCCGCCAACCGCAGTCTGCCGATCGTCACGCCATGGCTTTGGGGCCATGGCCGCCGTCCGGGTCAGCGGGGCTCGTAGCGGAACACGCCGGCGTCGCTGGTGGTGAACACCGCGCCGTCGGCCAACCGGAGGATGTGCTGGCGACCGAAGTTGCTGCCGCGGCGGTCGCTCCGCCAGACCGGCCTGCCGAGGCCCGTGATCAGGCCGACCACATCGTCGTGAAACGCCAGCTGCCTGCCGTCGCTGGTCAGGACCAGGAAGATGGGGTGGAGCACCGTCTCCAGCCGGTGGAGCGGTTCCGGGGCGGTGAGCGCAAAAGGCCCCAGCAGGGGTCGGCCGGGTGCTGGCAGGTGCAGCCGCAGGTCGCCGCGCGCATCCCCCAGCAGCAGGGCCTCAGGACCCGCGAGGGGAAGGGTCTGCAGCGACTGGAAGGGGTATGAGGCGTACTGGATGACGGCGGCGATCTGCAGCTGGCGGCCGCGGAACAGGTAGACGTCGCCATTGCTGAGGACGTGGACCTCGCGGATGCCGTCGCCGTCGGTGTCGGCCACCGCCAGCTCGGTGACGCCTAGCAGGAAGAACCGCGAACGGCCCAGTTCCTGCCCGGTGACCAGGTCGAAGCAGTGGAGGGTCGGGCCTTGCATGGCCAGCAGCTCGGGCACGCCATCACCGTCTACGTCGGCCACCCTGGCCATCTGCCAGGACTGGCCCGCTATGCCGTACTGGCGGAGACGAGTCCAGCCCCGCGTGACCGGGTCGAAGCGCTGGACGCTGAGGCCATCGAACGGCGTGAAGACCTCGTGCCTGCCGTCCCGGTCGAGGTCGTACAGATCACAGTTGCCGAAGTAGATGCTCGCTGTGTCGGCCGCCACCGCCAGGGTCCGTGCGTCGAGCACGAGCTGACGGGCGTAGCGGCCTGACGACTGCACGAGGAGTTCGGGCTCGGCGTCGCCGTCCAGTTCGCCGAGCCGAAGGTGTTCGAAGGGGCCTTCGAGCTGCAGGCGCTGGTGGTCGATGGCTCCGGTCCTGGCATCGATCACGTGCAGGCGGTCATTCGCGGGCGACAGCTGGCGGCCGGTTCCCGTGACGATCTCCAGGCGGCCATCGCCATCGGGATCGCCGAGTGCGAACGGTCCCTCCAGCGGCAGGCCGGTCCAGCGAGCCGTGCGCGTGGCCAGATCGAAGACGGCCTGGCGCACGAGGTAGTTGTTGAACACGATGTCCAGCACGCCGTTGCCGTCGATGTCGGCGATCTGCATGTGCGTGCCGTTCCATGGAATCGAGAACGCGACGGTACGCAGATCCACGTCGACGACCCGTGTCATGCCCGCGTCACGCCAGAACAGCTCTGCCTTGCCGTCCTGGTCGACATCGGCGGCTGCCAGGGTGCCCAGATCGCCGGCGATCGTCCACTCGATGGCGCGGGTCGCGGCATCGATCACCTTGCCATCGGTGGTGACGATCTCCCGGCCTGGATCGCCGTCCATCTCCGCCACCACGATCTGTCGCGTGCGGACCCCGGGTACCGACCACAGTCGTGAGCCGGTGAGTGAGTACACCTGCAGATCGGCCTGGTCGCTGCCGAGCAGCAGTTCCGGCACCAGATCGCCATCCAGGTCGGCCACGCAGGCGGCCAGCAGATCGAAGGAACGGGTGATCGGCGCGGTGAAGGTGGACAGCAGACGGCGGGTGGCGAGATGGGTGATCTGGACCGAGCCGGTCCGGGTGATGGTCAGGACCTCTGGCCCGGGATCGGGCGCAACATCGGCAACCAGCAAGGCGTCGAGGTCCTCGGTGAACAGGGGAGAGGCCCAGACTTCGTCGTAGTTGCCGGTGCTTGCCGATCGGCGCATGACCACCCAGACATCGTTGCCGCGAAACCCGCCGCGAAGCGTCAGGCCCAGCACGACATCGGCCCCGACCACGTGGATGCCGGCGGCGCCGACCTGCCGGGTGGCGGTGTGCAGCGTTCGCACCGGTTGGGACTCGCTGACCGTCTGGGCGCCGCCGGGAGCCACCAGCAGCAGGGTGAGGATCGTGTCGATGATGGAGCGGTTCACGGCGTGCTCAGCGGGGGAGGAACAGGTGGATGCCGAGCTGGCCGGCGACGAACAGGCCGGGTTGCCCGAGGTCGAGGAGGAGGCGCGGCTGGGGCAGCGGATCGCCGCTGACACCCATCCACGCCAGGGTGATGCCATCGTGGATCCGGTACTGGCCGCCCGCGGCGGTCAGGATCAGTGACAGGCCGGGGATCGTGTCGATGTGATCGATGGCGTTGCTGGCGAACGGGAATGGCCCCAGCATGGCGAAAGCGGCGCCGCCGAAGGCCACGTGCAGGCCGCCCTGCTGGTCACCGAGGAGGAGGATCCCCGGCGCCGCTCCGGCCACGCTGCGGAGGCTGCGGCCAGCCGGACCCTGCAGCGCCGCGATGGTGCTGCGCGTCCGTGCATCCCACACGTAGAGGACGCCTGCCGCGGTCAGGACCAGCAGATCATCGTCGAGGTCACCGTCGGCGTCGGTGATCACCAGGGCTCTCGGGGAGGCCCCGGTCGGCAGGGAACGCCAGAGCTCGGTGCCCGACGGATAGGACAGGACGTGCAGGAACTGGCTCGAGAGGACGATCAACTCGGGGCCGGGGGCCGGGTCGATGTCAGCGACCCGGACCCGCACCGGGACGCCTGCCGACAGCGGGCGTCCCAGGCGCTGGACCCAGCCGGCGCCCACGCGCTGGTAGACCAGGACCTGCTCGGCGGCGACGACGACCTCGTCGGCGCGATCGCCATCCAGGTCGGCGAGCGTCAGGTCCACGACGTTCTGGAACTGGTGCCCCAGGACTGCTGCAGCAACGTGCTCCTCCAGGCGGCGCGTCATCGCGTCCACGACGAAGAGCGTGCCCTGGTAGCTCCCCTGGGTCAGGCGCGTCGCGGTGACGATCTCCGCCACGCCATCACCGTCGATGTCGCCGCGGGCGGGCGGCGCGAAGTCGAGCACCGGCCGGCCCCAGGTGCCGATGGTGCGGAGACGGCCCGAGAGCATCTGCAGGATCCCATTGGTGGCCAGGATCAGATCGTCGAATTGATCGCCATCGAAATCCCCCACCGCGAGGGAATCGCTGAAACTGCCGTACAGCGGATTGGTCACCGACCACTCCTGGATGCCCGTTGCGGTGTCGAAGCAGCGGACGCTGCCCCATTGGTCCGCCACGACGAACGCCTCCTGCACCCCGTCGCGGTCGTAGTCGGCAAGCGCCAGCCGGCCGATGTTCTCGGGCAGCGCGAGTGACCACTTCGGCAGCCCCAGGTCGAGGTCGAAGGCCCAGAGATGGGCCCGGTAGTTGGGGTGACCGTAGACCACCTCGTCGAATCCATCCTGATCGACATCGCCCAGGGCCATCACCGGGCCGAAGCCGTTGCGCCAGCGGAACTGGACCGTGCGATTGGCGCCATCCAGGACCCGGCCATCGCCGGTGACGATCTCGAGCTGGGCATCCCCGTCGACCTGCCCGATGGCGATGCCGCCCGTGCTGTGGGCGAGATGCTGCCAGCGCGGCGTGCCTGTGGCATCGACCACCTGGAGGGCACCCGAGGTGAGGAGTGCGAGATCGGCAACGCCATCGCGATCGAGGTCGCCGACGGCAGCCCCGAGCACGTCGTTCGCCAGATTGACGGCGAACGTGCGGAGCAGTCCGCGGGACTGCTGGTTCCACACCTGCACCCGCCCCGACGTCCACACCACGACCAATTCGGGGCCGGGAACCGTCGGGTCGAAGTCGGACGGCAGCACGCGCACCGCGTAGCCCGGGAGCGGGCCGGTCGCATGGCTGTCCGGCATGACTTCAGGTCCTTGCGCGGAATGGCGATGGGCAAGCCAGTAAGCGCCACCGCCGGTCATGTTGTGGATGGTCAGCACCTCCGTGTGGCCGCCGGCGGTGGCGATGGCCACCGCCCGCGGTTGCTGGGTGGTGACGAACGACCAGTCGGGCGTCTGCTGCGCCGCCAACGACGAGACGGCCAGGAAGGCCCATCCGAGGGTGATATGCATGCGGGGGGCGAGGGAGTGGAGGATCAGCGGGGGCGGAAGGCGAACAGCCCGACTTCGCTGCTGGCGAAGAGCGTGTAGGAGGGCCAGTGGACCACGGGCAGCCGCGTGACGTAGGTGCCGATCCGGGCCGACTGCCAGAGCGGCTGCAGGCCGTCCAGGATGGAGACGCCAGCCTGCGACGAGAGCAGGAGCCACGGTGTGCCCGGCAGGAAGCCGACGCTGCGGATCGGCAGGCTGCTGAAGCCGAGCGGTCCCACCAGGCCGTAGGCGCTGCCGTTCGGAACTGCCAGCGCGAGTTCGCCGCGCCGATTGCCCACCGCCAGAAACTGCAGGCCGGGGGCCAGGGCGACCGCATCCACCGAGTTCCAGGTGCCGGCAATGACGGGCTCCGGGTTGCCGCTGGCGGCATCGAAGGTCCGCACATCCCCGTTCTGGCCCGCCACCAACACTTCCAGCCGACCGTCCTGGTCGGTGTCGCCCGTCGTCAGGCGCTCGGGAGCCCATGGGGTGTACCGGAACCAGAGGCCGGAGCCGGATGGCCAGCGCGCTGCGCCCACTCCAACAACGGTGGTGGTCAGCAGGTCCAGGATGCCGTCGGCATCGATGTCGACCAACAAACCCAGTCGGCTGCTGTTGGTCACCACGGTGAGCGAGCGCCAGGCACCGTGCTGCCAGTCCACTGCCTCCACCCGGTTGTGGGTGACGACGAGTTCGAGATCGCCATCGCGATCCAGGTCGATGGCCTGGGCGTCCGTGGCGATCTGGCCGCTGGTGCTCAGGGGCGAAGATTCATGCCGCAGGACGCGGGTGATGGGGTCGAACACCAGCACGCGCCCCGGCTGGTAGGTCGAGGCGTGGCTGGCGGTGACGGTGACCAGTTCGGCGTTGCCATCGCCGTCGAAGTCGCCGAGGAACGGGCCGAGGAAGGGGCCGTCGTACTCCGGGCTGGTCCATTCGATCCCCCGCGTGATGGCGCTGGCGACGAACAGATTGGCCTTGGCCGAACCGGCATCCGTGCCCCACAGGATCTCCAGCACGCCATCGCCATCGGCGTCGCCGACCGCGACCCCGACCGTGTGCGAGTCGGGGTTGGCCATGGTCCACTCCATGGTCTGGGTGGCCGTGTCGAAGGCGGTGACCGCCCATTGCTGGTCGCCGACGACCAACTCCAGGTTGCTGTCGGCGTCGATGTTGGCGAGGCACATCGCCCCGAGGTTGCCACCATTGGGGCGGATCTGCAGGGCCCATTGCGGCAACCGCAGGTCGATGTCGTAGCACCACACCCAGCCGGAATACTCGCCAGCCAGCAGTTCGTTGCGGCCGTCGCCGTCGACATCGGCGGCGAGCACCCGCTGGCCGAAGGCAGGCGCCCACTGCCACTCCACGCCCAAGGTCACGCCATCGAGGACATGCCCAGAACTCGTGGCGATCTCCGGAGCGGGGTCCGCGTCCAGATTGGCGATCAGCACATCCGTGCCGCCGGGACCGGCCACGTCGGCCAGCGACGAGCCGTCCTGACGAAACACCAACAGGCGGCTGCTGGTCACGACCGCCAGTTCGGACGCCCCATCGCCATCGAGGTCGCCCACGGCGATGGCACGGGGGTTGGCATGACCGGTGGCGAAGCGCCGCTGACGGGTGCGTGAGGCCAGGTGCCAGACCTCGACCCAGCCATCGGCCGTGGTCAGCACCACCTCGGGGCCGGCCGTTGCCAGCACGTCGGCGAGCCGCAGGCAGGTGATCGGCTGGCTGAGACTGGTGACGGGGCTGACGAAGTCTTGTCGGTAGCCGGTGGCTTGTGGAACCAGGACCATCCACAGGCGGTCGCCGTACGCGGTCAGCACGATCTCCGGGCCCGTGGCCGTGGCGGCGACGTCGAGTCCGGCGGAGCCGATCCGCCTGCCATAGTCGACCATGCGCCACACGGGGGCGTCCTGTGACGGCGCCAGCGGGACGACCGCAAGGAAAGAAATGGCGAGGCGAAGGCTCCTGATGATTGGCACGAAGGACTCCCGGGTTCGATGTGGGAGTTAGAAGCGCCGGCCGCACCCGGGGCAAGGGGGGAGGGCCGCCCCGGCGCAGGCCGGTCACTTTCCCTGGACCGATCTGCAACCGGGGCGCGGGCGCACCAGGAGTGCTACTGGATCTCGATCACCTCGCCCGCATCCACCAGCACCAGCCGGGTGCTGAACGCCAGGTAGCGGGCCAGATGCGGCCGCTCGGTCAGCAGGGCGAAGTACTCGTCGGAGAAGGCGGTGATCTTGCGCACCTTGTCCTTCATCTCCGCCTGGAAGTCGCGATCGACCCAGGCGCCGTCCTGCAGGTGGAACTGCTTCCGGCCGATCTGCTGGTGGGTGAGACCGACCACCGAGCCGTTGGCCGAGTCGAGGGTGACGCTGCGGCCCAGCGCGCGCATGCGGGCGCTCTTGGTCACCGCCACCTCGCCGGCCTCGGTCTGGTCGGCGGCCTCCTCACGGCTCTTCTCGGCCTCCTGCTGCGCCTGCCGGCCGAGTCCGGCCAGCGGGCTGGCGGTGCTGGGACCGGCCGGTCCCGGCGTGCCGGGCTGGCCGCTCGCGCCGGCCACCCCGCCACCGGCGCCCGTCTGCGGCAGCTTGCCGGCGCGCTCCAGTTCCTCCTGCAGCCGGCTGCGGGTCTCCCGGTCGGCGCCGAGGAAGAACGCGTCGTTGGCCGGCACGGCCCCGTCCGCCGGCAGGAAGCCGCGCCGGAACGCCAGCTGCTGGCCCTCCTCGACGATCAGGTGGCTGGTGTAGGGCGTGACGATGCCGTGCTCCTTGCCCAGCCGGGTGATCTCGGCGACCAGCTCCGGGTTCTGGCCGTTGACCCGGATCTGATCCATCAGGAACGCGACCTTCTTCTGCGCCCACAGGGCCGGCAGCCAGTCGTTCTGCGGTGCCGTGGCCGGGAAGCTCGCCGCGAAGGCGTACTCGCGGCTCTCGCCGCCGACGTTGCCGCGCAGCAGCACGCGGGGCTGGCCCTCGCCCTTGTAGCGGCCCACCAGCGTCAGCGTCGTGCCGACGAACATGTCCGGCGTGCGATTCGGCTGGATGTCGTAGCCCTCGATGCCGTCACACTTCACCACCACGTCGGTCAGCACCGGCCCCGACAGCTTGGCGAACAGGGCGCCGGACTTCACCTCGATGTTCTCGCCGGGCAGCACGTAGTCGCGGTCGCCGCGGGTGCGCTGGGCGATGGTGTCGAGCAGCCGCGTGTTGACGTCGTGGCCGACGCCGAAGGCGAACACGCGGCCCTTGTGCAGGTTCTTCTGGTCGATCTGCGCCAGCAGGGTGTCGACGTTGGTGGTGCCCACCGTCGGCAGGCCGTCGGTCAGGAACACCGTGATCGGCACCAGGCCGGCGATCTCCGGCAGCGGCTGACCGAGGGCGCGGCCCATGGCGTCCTCGATGTTGGTGCCCGACCGGGCGTCCAGCGCGCCGATCCGCTCGATCGCGGCCTGCCGGTTCTCGGCGGTGGCCGGCAGCGGCGAGTCGAAGAACGGCCGCGCCTCGCTGCTGAACGGGATGACGTTGAAGAAGTCCTGCTCGCGCAGCGACGCCACGAACGAGCGGGCCGCGGCGCGGGCCTGCTCGATCTTCTCGCCAGCCATCGAGCCCGAGGTGTCGATCACGAAGGTGATCGCCCGGGGGATCTTCTGCTGGTCGGGCCACTCGTGGCGCGGCGACAGCATCATCAGGAACACGCCGTCCTGGCCGCGGGGCCGGTGGCAGAGCACGTGGCAGCCGAAGTCCTGCTCGCTGGTGCCGATCAGCAGCTGCAGGTCGTGGGGCGGCACCTTGCCCTGCTCGATGCCCAGCGTCGCCACCGCCTTGTGCTCGCCCTCCCGGCGGATGTCGACGCCGGCGAACGGCGAGTAGACCGACTTGATCGGCGACTGGCTGTGGATCTCGGCGGTCAGCGTCAGCTTCTGCGGGCCGCTGCCGCCGAGGAACGCCGCGCGCACCGGGTAGCGCCACTCACGGAACGAGCCGCTCTGCGGCAGCACCTGCGTCCAGCGCACCTTGACCTGCATCTCGCCGTTCGGCGGGATCGGGAAGACCCGCGCCCGCAGGCAGCCGTGGCCCATGTACTCCAGCAGCCCGGGGTCGCGCTGGCGGCGGACGATGTTCTCGTAGACCTGGCGGGCGGCGTTGGCGTCGAGCACGTCGCCCTTCTGCTCCTGGCCGTTGACCGTCATGGTGAAGCGGTCGGCGACGGCGCCGGGCGGCAGCGGCAGGATCCAGGTGCCTTCCTGGATCACGCCGGTCACGTTGCGGAAGGTCTGCTCGACCTCGGTGGTGGCCGCCCCGTCCTGGATCTTCGCCTTCACCTGCAGCAGGCCCAGTTCGACGGCGGGACCCGGGCGGTGGATCGGGTGGATGGGCCGGCCGGGGTGGATCAGCGGTTCGGGCTGGGGCTGCGGCGGCAGCGGCTGCGGTTGCGGCGCCGGCGGGTCCTGCGGGCCGACGATGAAGCCCTGGCTGGGGCAGAGGCCGGCGAGGAGGGCGGCGAAGGCGGCGGCAAGGCAGGATCGGCGCGCGAACGGGCTGGTGACTGGGCTCATGACGACTCCGGAAAAGGCGCGCGCGGGTGACCGGAAGGGCCCGCGCGTGGGGGCGGGGCAACGCCGTGGGGCCGACAGGGTTCCCGCCGCGCGAGGCGTCAGGGTAACCTTCGGCGCCATGGATCGCAGGAGCGCCTTGGGTTGGGCCGGAATCCCGTTCTGGGTGGCGACGATGGGCTCCCTCTGCCTGCTCCTGCTGCTGCCGCACTCGCTCTTCTGGCTGCTGCTGGCGCTGCCGCTGTGGGGCCTGGCCCTGCTGCGGGCCGGCGGCGGCCGGTCGCCGGGGCACGTCCCCCTGGCCCTGGCCTTCGCGCTCGGCCTGACCCTCTGGGCGCTGCCCTTCACCTGCCGCGAGATCGCGGTGCGGGAGGCGGTCCTGGTGCGGGGGCAGATCGGTGGCTTCACCCGGACGCTGGCGGGCCTGCCCTGGGCCGGAGTGCGGGGCTACGTCGGCGGCATGGGGTCCGATCGCCTCGCCTGGCACGAGGGCACCGTGGCCCTGCTGGCGAACTGGGTCCTGTGGAGCGTGCTGGCCCTGCCGTTCTGCCGCCGGGCGACGCCAGTGGCCGGGGTCTGGGCTGCCCTCCTGGCCCTGTCGGGTGTCCTCTGCGGCGGCTGGACCCTGGTCTGCATGTTCGACTGACGCGGCCGGAGGCCAGCCAAGCCGGGACGGGGCGGATGCCGATGCAGGTGGGGGAAACCGCCATGCCCGAACCTCGCCCTGGATCGCCGGCCCGTGCGCTTGCCGCCCTGCTGCGCGATCGGCTGCGCCTCGCCTGGCATCGCGAGGGTCCCGGATCGGGACGGCCGCGCGACGGGCGCGGAACCGGCGGCGAGCCTTGCCGTCGCCCCGCGCCCTTCCCGGAGAACCCGATGACCGACCGCCGCATCCTCGACCAGATCACCGTCGCCTCGCCCTGTTCCGCCGACTGGAACGAGATGCAGGGCGACGACCGCTCCCGCTACTGCGGCCAGTGCCGCCTCCACGTCCACGACCTCTCGGCGATGACCACCGACGAGGCCCTGGCGCTGCTGCGCTCGGCCAGCGGCCGGGTCTGCGCGCGCTTCCACCGGCGCAGCGACGGCCGGGTGCTGACCCGCGACTGCCCGGTCGGTCTGCGGCAGCGGCTGCGCCGGGCCTGGACCCGCGCCGCGGCGATGCTGGTGGCGCTCTGGAGCTTCGGCTGCCGCGGCGCCAGCGAGCCGGCCCCCGGCCCCGGCGACCCGGTGATGGGGGACGTGGTCACGCCGGACGAACTGCGACCGCTGCAGGGCGAGGTGGCGCTGCCCGACGGCGACAAGGAGCCGCTGATGGGCCGGATCATGGTGCCCCAGCCGGAGCCGATCGTCCCGCCCGCCGGCGGCCGCGACCGCTGAGCAGGCGCACCGGCGCTCAGGCCTTCTTGCGCACCGGTTGGGTAGCGTCCGGTGAAGGCGTCGGCGACGTCCTGGAGATAGGGGAGTACGGCGAGGTGACCGACCAGGACGCTGCACGGCTGGTATGGGCGGTGCGGGTGGCCGGGCGGCGACCGTGACCGGCAGGAGGGATTGTCCCGGCATGGTAGGATCGCGTCTCGCCATGTTGCGGCGGGGCCGATTCCCGGTGCGCCCGCCCTGCGGAGGCAAACGACATGCTCGCCAACCCAACCCAACCCAACCCAACCCAACCCAACCCAACCTCCTGGCGTGACAGGCTGGCGCTTCTCGCGCGCGGCATCCTGTTGCTGATCTGCTGTGCGGCGGGCTTGCGCGCGCAACAGAACGATCGAGTCATCCACCTATGGGTTGATCCTCGCTATGGCGACAACTACCTCGCCTGGACCTCGAATCCTGTACTGGGAGCGCCCAATTCGTTCTGCTCGGGTGCCAAGCCGCCGCACCCCCTACTGGCATTCGACACGACCCAGTCGGGTACGCCACCGCTCCTGCATGCGTCGATGCCATTCCGGACGGTGACCTCGGCGTTGCAGTACCTCCAGCAAGGGATCCAACAGGCAACGCAGGGTGCGTCGCCCTACCTGGCCGGGCAGTACACGTCCGCGTACGTGATCATCCACTGCCTGCCTGGACTGTATCAGGAGGTCGAACCACAGGACTCGCGGGACCCTCACAACCGGCTCCTGGGCAACGGCGAGACGTTTCCGATCCGGCTGCCCAACCGGGTCTCGATCCAGGGCACGAGCGCCCTCAATACGATCTTCGAGCCCCTCAAGGGCCGTGGTCCCGTGTTCGAGCTCGGGACGGCGTCCTGGAATCTGGGCAAGGCCGCCAGCGATCCGGATCAGGCCTGGTCGTACATCGATTCGGTGTCGATCAGCAGCACCTTATGGATCAATGATACCGGACAGCAGGCACCCACTCCGAGGGAACAGTCCGGAGTCTTCGTGGGCGCCATCCCGGGCCAGCGAGTGTTCTTGAACGTCAGCAACTGCTTCCTCTACTGCAATGGGATAGGCGTGCTGGTGGACTCACCCTACTACGGGCCCGCCCCTGGCAACGAGCCTCCCGAGGCTGAGAGGCACCAGATCAACCTGATCAACAACACGTTTGCCTGGAACCTCATCGGAGTCTGGAGCGGCCAGCTTGGTGCCGGCGTCGGTTCCGTCGCGATTCCGAGCCAGTCGGGCACCGGTCCGGTCAGCCGGGGTTTCGCCCATGTGTCCTGCATCAACAACATCTTCGACTCGACGCCGCCGCTGAGCGGCGATTCGAGCGCGGGTCCGATGGGCTTCGAGGTGCCGATGCAGAACCAGCAGCCGGGCTGCCCGCAGAAGAGCCTGCCGCGCGGAATGCGGCGATGGGCGAACCTCGTGCAGAGTCCGGCTTCGATCGTGGTGCAGCCGAACAACTTCACCTTGTGGTTCCCGCGCGCGCACGGCATGTCCAACTTCGAGGGACTCGACGAGAATGACCTGTGGATCCAGGTCCCGGGACAGGCCTCGGTCGACACCAATGCCTACGAGAACACGCGCTTCAACCGGGCGGTCGGCAGCAGCATCAATGATCCCGGGTTCGAGTCGAACCGCTCGACCTTCTTCCCGGCCCTGCCGTTCACGCAGCCGGACTGGCCACAGACCAGCATCCTGACCTATCCCGCGAAGGACCTGACGATCTACACCGGCGGCTTCGCGTTCACCCAGCCGCGCTCGGCGGTGTTCATGAACCTGCGCGTCCGTGGTGCCGTGTACGTCCGCGACTCGCTGCATCTCGGTGGCTGGGCCGCCGGCGGCCCCTACTTCCGGACCTGTGACTTCGACCAGTCCCCGGCCGATTTCCGGCTGACGCCCACGCCGTTGTCCTGGCTGGCCAGCCTGCTGCCGGTGCCGCGGCAGATGCCGGCGGTGAACTTCGCCGGCCATATCCTCGTCGATGCCGGATTCCCGAATCCAGCCGCACAGGCATGGCCGGCCGTCATGGACAACAGCGGCTTGTCGCCCGGGGTGCAGGTCTCGGTGCCGTGCCGGCCGCTGCCGAACGTCCCGAGCTACCCGGCGCCGATCGGGCCGTGGGAGTTCTGCTGCCAGGGCTTCGGCAACCCGCGGGTGGTCGCGGGGCCTACGGATGGTGCCGCGCAGCGTGTCGACATCGGGGCAGACGAGCTGGATCTGAACCGCGTAGCCGGCTACCGGGCAGGAACCACGTCGTTCATGACTGCGGGACCGGAGCAGAATCAGCCCTTGTGGCCGCTGATCGACAACGACTACCTGTGGTTCCTGGGTACCCAGCCGCCCGGCGCGCCGCCGCCTTGGGAGGTGGGGAAGCCAACCCATGCCCTGTGGGACCCGGTGGGCTACACCGTGGCTCGGCTGCCCGGGTCGCCGTTGTACCTGCCGACGTACGTGGACACCGTGCCGCACCTGTTGCCGGACCAGCATCCCTACTGGTTCTACACGATCAATCCGAACCTCTTCCCGACCAACTGGGTGTGGGAGATGTGTGCGCCGCAGCCGTACATCAACCACTTCCTGTTCCAGGACCCCTCGGTCGGCATCGCCAACCCCACCGGCTCGACGCGCCTGCTGGGCAATCCGGATTACAACTGGGTCGATGACCCGCAGAACCACAGCCTGCCGTCCGGCACCCCGGTCTACCTCACGGTCTGGCCGCAGATCCCGCCGCAGCCGCCCGCGGTCTTCGCGTACGACCCGCTGACCGGGTTCGGCGCGTTCTCCGAACCCTTCGGCCCGCCCGATCGGCCCTCCCAGCACCCCAGAATGGCCAGCGCCCCCTCGGGGAGCGCCATGCGGTTCAGTTTGGAGTTCCCGCGGCTGAGCGCTCCCCTGCTCGTGCGCCAGGGCTCCGGGCAGTACCTGAAGGTGGACCGGAAGAGCAACCTCCAGAGCTTCCTGGTGATCAGGCTGCCATGAGACGCGTACAGGTCGTCGAGTTGGGCTTGCTGCTCCTGGTCCTCGGACTGCGGCTGCCGGCCCAGGTGCCCATTGCTACGGCTCCGGCTCTGCCGAAGTGGAGTTGGTCGCTGTTGCCGCGGGTCAACCCCCGGATCGACGCGGGAGTGGCCACGGACGTGCTGCGCCGGCGGGTGGTGCTGTTCGGGGGACGCGACGACAACATGGGAGGCTTCCATGAGGGCGTGCGCGAATGGGATGGCTCGACCTGGACCGATGTGCCGGTGCGAACCGGTCCAGCCGCCCGATCGGGGAACGTGCTGGCCTGGGACCCGGTCAACCAGGAGGTGCTTCTGTTCGGCGGCAGTGGGCCGGGCGCCGAGAATGGCATCTGGGACACCTGGACCTGGAACGGTACGCGGTGGCGGGAATGGAATGTGACGCCACCGTCGGTGCCCGCGGGCTGGAACGTGGCGACGGATCCGGTCCGGCAGGTCGTGGTGCTGTTCGGAGGCTATCGGCCGTATGCCTACCTGAACGAGACCTGGGAGTGGACGGGGTCGAGTTGGATCCAGCGCAATCCCGCGGTCAGGCCGCCGCCCAGGGTATGGGGCGCGATGGCCCACTGCGGCCGCAGCAACCGGGTCATCCTGTTCGGCGGTGCGACCGCGATCCCGGTTGCCAATGACACCTGGGAATGGGATGGCAACATCTGGAACAGGGTTCCCGGATCGGCGTCCGGACCGGCAGCCCGTCTCACCCATGGCATGTCTGCGACGAGCCGGGGCACGGTCGTGCTCCATGGTGGCAATGCCAACAACCGGATGAACGACACGTGGGAGTGGACCGGCAGTCAGTGGGCTCAGCTTACAGGGCAGGGCACGCTTCCGCCGATGGACTATTGCTACCTGACCGAGGATCTCGTCAATGACACGGTGCTGCACCTCGGGTGGCGGACAGCGCAAGGCGCGTGGCACAAGACGTCGCTGCTCGGCCCCAATGGCTGGACCACGGCCTGGGACGAGACGGCTGCCGGGGGAGACGCGGTGGCCTGGGACAGGGCCCGGGACGAGCGGGTGATGCTGTCGGTCTTCGGCGGCCAGCGCGTCATCACGACGATCCTCGACGCCCAGGGCCGGACGCGCCGCGCGGCAGAGCCGCCGGCGGCGGCACCTCCGGGGGGGGACTATGCGACTTTCGGCTACCACGAGGCCGACCGGGTCTCTGTGCTGCTGTACTACTACGTCTCGCCGTTTCCGGGCCTCTCGGCCATGCAGACCTGGCGATGGGACGGCCAGGGCTGGACCCAGGACCTGCGGCCGCAGCCGCCGCCACTCCCCGGCACGGTCTTGTGCTATGACCGCGTGCGTCGGAAGCTGGTCGTGCTCATCAGGTCGAGCGGGGATCTGTGGGAGTACGACGTGCAGTCCGGCTGGACCCGGCGACCGACGGCCAACCGCCCCGCGCCGTACATCCGCGTGGGCGCCATGGACTGGTCCCCGGTGAACGGGCACCTGGTGTTGTACGGAGGCTACATCCAGGGCATCGGCGACATGCATGAGACCTGGGAGTTCGACGGGAGCTCCTGGTCCCGGATCCCGATCCCTGGCATCGATGGCTGGCAACGAGCTGGCTCGATGCGATGGAGCGACACCATGCAGGCGTTCGTAATGGCCGCCCGGGAATGGGTGCTACCCCGGTATACCAAAGTCCGGCCGGCGCTCTGGCTCTATGACCACGGCTCCTGGCGACCCATGCTGCTGGAAGGTCGCCACGAGTTCCCCAACATATGGGATGGACCTGGCCATCTCATCGCCTACGACCGCCACGGAGAGATCGACGTTCTCTGGACCAGCGGCGGGACCGCCAGTTTCATGAGTCGCTTGCGCTACCCGACGATCGAGCCCGATCGGCCGCGCTACCGTCCGGGCGAGACCGTGCGGTTCGACGTCGACACACCCACGAACGGCCTCGGCGTGTTCGTGCCGATGTGGTCCCTGAGCCTCGACGGCGGAGTGTCGCTGGACGCCTTGGGTCTCGCCACCGAGCGCGGCGCAACCCGCGGCGTGCTGCCGCTCGCCCCGGATGGTGTGTTTCTCGCGACGCTGGGTCAGTGGTGGCTGCCGCTCGATTCTTCCGGGCGCGGCAGCTTCTCCTGGACCGTGCCGCTGGCGCCGGCGCTGGTGGGCTTGCGCCTGTATGTGTCCGGCGTTCGGCTCGCTCCCAGTCTGGCGATCGACTGGATCGCCGGGCCGCGCTGGATCGAGGTCTTCTAGATCTAGATCTAGATCACTTTCTGGATCGAGGTCCTGGAGGCAGTGCCATGCACAGGAAGGTCTGGTACACCGCGGCGGTCCTGGCCGGCATCCTGGCCCTGCTGGCATGGCTCCTGATGCCGCCCGGGGCTGGGCTGGGAGAGACACGCCGGATGGGCGCGGGGTTGCCGTCGACTCCCGTCCTGGGCAACGGGGACGGCTTGCCCGGCTCGCCCGATGCCGCCGCGCCCGAAGCGGACGCCACCGACTCCGCGCCGCCAGGGGAACGGAAGTCGGCCGCTGCCCGCGGCCTACGCGTGACCGTGACCGACGCGGAGGGCCGGCCGCTGGCGGGCCGGCTGGGCGAGCAGCAGGGTGCGACGGTCGACGCCCAGCTCGAACCGGGCTGCCTCGTGGACGTGTCGATCGGGGGGGATGGCGTCGCGGCCAGAGACCACATGGGCGTGCTGATCACCGAGGGATCGCTGGTGCGAATGGTCCACGCCCGCCGGGAGATGGTGACCACCGAGGCGGGGACAAGCCCCGGGTTCAGGGCGAGTCTCGCCGTGCCCCGGGGCGCGTGGCAGCTCGAATGCCTGGGACGGGATGGTGCCATGATCGCGCGGCGTACGATCGCGGCGGACTCACCGTTCCTGAAGGTGCGAATCCCCTAGCCTACGCTCAGGCCTTCTTGCGCACCGGCGGCTCGAACGGATGCGCGAACGGCTGCGGCTCGACGCCGTCGAGCAGCGTGCTGCGGCCCTGTTCGACGTCGGCGCCGACCGCCGCCACCAGATCGCGGATCCGGCCCAGCGCCGGCAGGCCGCGCAGCAGCGGCAGGGCGCTCGCCTTCTGCAGCAGCAGTTCGCACTGCAGGGCGGCGACCTTCTGCTGGCTCGCATCCTGGTGGCGGGCGTGGTGGCAGAGCGCCACCACCGACACCAGGTGTTCGACCACCTTGCCCAGCCGCTGCAGCGGCAGCTGCGCCCGGGTCAGCTCCAACTGCAGGTGCAGGTTGATGCCGAGATAGGCCCAGCGCAGCGATCGCAGGCGCTGCTCGGCCGTGCGCAGCGATCGCTGCAGCAGCGGCGGCACCATCTGGTAGCGCGGGATCCAGGCCGTGGGCAGCAGCCGCAGCGGCAGGGCCAGCAGGTCGCAGAGCCCGTTCCAGGCGATCCAGGCCTTCAGCCGCCAGAAGCCCGGCTGCCGCAGGAGCCCCAACGTCGCCCGCAGCGCCCGCCCCGGCTGCTGGAAGAACGTCGCCGGCGTGATGCGCAGGATGCGCTGGTCTGGTGGCAGCGGCCGGCCGTCGGGTCCCTCGTTGATCGACTGGATCACGCCGAGCAGCCCCGCCAGGTAGCGGCCGGTGAAGGCGTCGGTGACGTCCTTGACCATGCCCATCAGGATCAGATCGTCCTCGCCCTCGACCACGCCGAACACGTGCATGTTGGCGCGGGCGTCGTTGACCCGGGATCCCTGGTCGAACGAACGGCCGCCCAGCACGCGCTCGCAGGCGATCAGCGACTCCAGGGCGGCACCCGCCGAGGCCGACTTGGTCAGGTCGCGCAGGCCGGCGAGATCGACGCCGTCCTCGTCCTGCTGCAGCGACAGGTGGCTCAGCGCCCGGGCCTGCAGCGCCCCGCCGAGCATCCGGCCGAGCGCCAGCCGCGGCAGCTCGTGCTTGATGACCTTGCCGCCGACGCCCTCGCGCTGCCGCGCGTAGTGGGCGGCATCGGCGGCGAACATCCGCTGGTAGCCCGCCGCCATCGCCGCCAGCATGCAGCGGCCCATCCGCAGGCAGTAGAACAGCACCTCGACGCCGTCGGCCTGGATCTGGCCCTCCGCCGGGATCGGGTAGTTGCGGAAGTGGAGCCGCGAGTTCCAGTTGGGCGTGAAGGCGTCGGCGCCGCTCGGCGTGCAGGCGAACTCGCAGTCGCGGCCGTCGCCCGGGCCGATGTCGGCCTCGGGCAGGCGCAGCACGAACAGGCCCACCTTCTGGCCGTTCTCGCCGATGCGGGCGACGATCGCCACCAGCGCGCCGTGGGTGGCGTTGGTGATCCACAGCTTGTTGCGGTCGCCATGCGCGAACAGCCGGAAGCCACCGTCGCGCTCGTCGCGCTCGACGTAGGCGCGGATCTTCTTGGCGTTGACGCCGATGCCTACCTCGGTGAGGCCGAACGCCATCAGCTCGCCCTCGGCGATCAGCGGCAGGAAGGTGCGCTTCTGCGCCTCGCTGCCATACGCCAGCAACGAGCCGGCGCCGATGGTGAGCTCGCCGGAGATCTCGACGGCCAGCGCGCCGAGCCCGTTGGCCGCCATCGCCTCCTCGGTCAGCGCCAGCTGCACGTAGCGGCCGCCGAGCCCGCCGAACCCGGCCGGCACGGTGAAGCCGTAGGCCTTCTCCTGGGCCACCGCGCGCCGCAGTTCGGCCGACAGCCTGCCGTCGGTGGTGAACGCCTCGCCGCGGCGCAGGCAGCCGATCGCCGCCTCGACCGCGGGCGCGCCGATGTGCTCGGTGCGCAGCGCCGCCAGGGCGCCGGACTGCAGTTCGTGGGCGTCGGGCCGTGGGCCGTAGATCAGCCGTTCGACCAGACCGCGCTTCCGCTTGCCGAGCCGCTGCTGCGCCTGCCGCGCGGCCTGGTCGAGCGCGCCGACGTCGCGGGCGGAGTCGGCGTCGCCGGCGGCCAGGAGCGCGCGGGCGGCGGTGGACGTCTCCGGTTGGGGATGGGCGGGAGCGGGGGTGGGTGCGGTCGTCACGGGAATGCGCGGAGCAGGCTGCCGTGCGGCGGCGCCGAGGGCAACAGCGGGCCCGGGAACAGTGCTGGCGATGCCGGCGCGGGCTCGGTAGCTTCTAGCCCCAAACCAGGACGCATTTCCCGAATTGCCATGAGCGACGCACCCAACATCCAGGTCGGCCAGGTCGTGCCCGACTTCGAACTCACCACCTACGAACCCACCACCAAGGGCTTCGGCAAGTTCAGCCTGGCCGAGGCCAGGAAGAACGGCAAGTGGACCCTGCTGTTCTTCTACCCGGCCGACTTCACCTTCGTTTGAGCGACCGAGTTCGCTGCTCTGGCAGAGCAGCAAGACCGGTTCGCGAAGATGGGCTGCGAGATCGTCACGGTGAGCTGCGATACGCAGTTCGTCCACCTGGCGTGGCAGCGCGAGGAGAAGGAACTGGCCAACGTCAAGTTCCACATGGGCGCCGACCGCAATGGCGCCCTGGCCCAGCAGTTCGGCGTCTTCAACGGCGGGTTCGCCCTGCGCGGCACCTACCTGATCGCGCCGGACGGCAAGCTGATGAACAGCGAGGTCAACTTCCTCAACCTCGGCCGCAACATCGATGAGATCATGCGGAAGTTCAAGGCGAACATCTACCTGGCGAAGAAGCCCGCCGAGGGCTGCCCGAGCAAGTGGAAGGACGAGGGCGACAAGACCCTGAAGCCCGGCCCGGAGATGGTCGGCAAGGTGCACGAGGCCCTGAACGGCTAGTGCGCGGCGCAGCCCGCGCCGCAGCCGCGGCCCCGCCGGTCCCGCCGGCGGGGCCGTGTCGTTGGGTGGGCGGGGCATGACCGGGCCGCCGGTCGGCGCGGTGCTGGTGGTGCGCCGGGGCGGCCTCGGCGACACCCTGCTCTGCCGGCCGTTGCTGGGCGCGTTGCGCCGGAGACACCCGGGCGCCCGCATCACCCTGGCCGGCGTGCGCGAGTCCGCCGACGTGCTGGCCTGGTGCGGCGACGCCGACGCGGCATGGTCCAGCGAGGCGCTGGGCCTGTGGGCGCTCGGCCTCGAGGGGCCGCAGGCCGAGGCCGCGCAGGCCCGGCTGCGGCGGTTCGACCGGATCCTCGGCGACGCGCCCGAACTGGCGGGCGTGCGGCCGCATCCCGGGCGCGTCACCGTGTTCCGGCCGCTGCCACCGCCGGGCGGCCCGCACGCCGCCGACTGGCTGCTGCAGGAAGCCGGTCTCGAGCCCGTGCCGGTCTCCTTGCCGGCCCGCGCGCGCCGGCCGTGCGCCGCCGGCCCGATCCTGCTGCATCCGGGGGCCGGCGGTCGCCACAAGCGCTGGCCCGAGCCGCATTGGTGCGATCTCGCGGCGGCGCTGCACAGCCTCGGCCACCCGCTGCTGGTGGCCGCAGGGCCGGCCGAGGAACGCGACGATCCGCGGGCCTGGGCCTGGCCCGTGCCGGTGACGCCGCTGCCCGTGGGCTCGCCGGTGGAACTGGGGCAGGCGCTGCTCGGCTGCCGTGCGTTGGTGGGTCACGACTCCGGACCGGCCCATCTCGCCGCCCTGCTCGGCGTGCCGACCGTGGCCCTGTTCGGGCCCACGGATCCGGCGCAATGGGCGCCGCGGGGCCCGGCGGTGGCCGTGCTGGGCGGGGGCGGCAGCGGCCCGCCGGCGATGCCGGTGGCCGACGTGGTGGCGGCGCTGGCGACGCTGCTCGGTGGATCGGCGTAGACTGGGAACTCTCGTGGCGCCGCCTCGTCGGGCCGCCACTTTTCCGCCGCCACCCTTCGCCACCAACGTCATGCAGACCCAACGGACCACGGCCCAGCGCGTGCTCGGCGCCCTCGCCATCCTGTTCGCCATGTCGGTGCTGGCCTGGTTCGTCTACCAAGCCCAGGTCCGCGCCAACCAGCGCCTGCGCCATGCTGCGACGCCCGAGCCGGCGGAACTGCCACCCGGCACCGAGCTCGTCGAACTGCCGGCCTCGCTGCCGTCGAGCAAGTCCGCGGTGGTGGAGCCGCCCGGCGACTTCCTGCGGTCGTCCAAGTCCGGCGCGCCGACCAGCGAACCGGCGGTGATCGTCGACGACCTGCCGGCGTCCTTGTCGTCCTCCAAGTCGCTGGTGATCGAGGAGCCGGAGTACCTCTGGTCCTCCAAGTCGGGCCGGCCGTTGTCGCCGGAGAAGAACCCGGTCCGGCCGAAGCCGAAGCCGAAGCCGCAGCAGGAGAAACCGAAGCAACCGCCGCAGCAGCCGGTCCCCGACAAGGACTGAGCCGGTGGACGCTCTGCGCGAGACCCTGATCAGCTTCGCCGTGCTGTTCGCGGTGTTCCTGCCGCTCGAACGGCTCTACGCGGCGCGGCCGCAGCCGGTGTTCCGGCCCGGCTGGGGCACCGATCTGCTGTTCTTCCTCGGCCAGTACCTGCTGTGGACGGCGCCGGTGGTGGCGGCGCTGACCTGGATCTACCGGCATGCCGACCTGCTGCCGCTGCAGGGCGCGCAGCAGGCCGTCGCGGCGCTGCCGCTGGCCCTGCAGTTCGTGCTGGTGATCCTGCTCAGCGACCTGTGCATCTACTGGGGCCACCGCCTGTCGCACCGCTACGAGGTCCTGTGGCGCTTCCATCGCGTGCACCACACCGCCGAACGGATGGACTGGCTGTGCGCGCACCGCGAGCACCCGTTCGACAACCTCTACACCCGCACGATCGAGAATCTGCCGCTGATCCTGCTCGGCCTGCCGATGCACCTGATCGCCGGCTTCGCCGTGTTCCGCGGCCTGTGGGCCATCTACATCCACAGCAACGTGACGCTGTCGCCGGGGCCGCTGCGCTATCTGATCGGCTCCAGCCGGCTGCACCACTGGCACCACGCGATCGCCACCGGCGGCCGCGTGAACTACGCCAACCTGAGCCCGCTGATGGACCTGCTGTTCGGCACGTTCCACGATCCCGGCCGCATGCCGGACCGGGTCGGGCTGACCGAGCCGGCGGCGCGCGGCTACTTCGGCCAGCTGCTGGAACCGCTGCTGCCGGCCCGCCTGCGGGCGCGCCTGCAGGCGGCGCCCGAGGCCGGGGGCATCAGCGACGGCAGAAGCACGACGCCTTGATCGCCACGTCGGCGTGGCGCCACGCCGTGGCGAAGCGCCCCGCGGCATCGGCGGCCTCGCGCTGCCGGCCCAGCCGGGCGAGGCACTCGGCGAGTCCGTGCAGGGCCCAGCCGTTCTCCGGGTGACGGCGCAGGTCCGCCCGGTAGACCTGCTCGGCCTCGGCGAGCCGGCCGCTCTCCAGCAGCAGCGCGCCGAGCGCGTGGGCCGGCGGCATCATCCAGCCCCAGGGCTCGTCGTAGCGCAGCGCCTCGTCGCGCGCGACCGCCACCCGCAGGTGCGCGAAGGCGGCGTCCTGCTCGCCGGCGCGGAACGCGATCTCGCCATCCAGCAGCGAAGCGCCCACCGCGAGCACGGTGCGGGTCGGGTTGTTGCCGTGCAGCCAGTCCTCGGGCACCTCGGCGGCGGCGGCGTGGAACGCGGCCTGCTCGGCCCGGGCCTCGGGCAGCCTGCCGAGCGCGGCGAACGCGAGGCCGCGGGCGTAGTGGCGCATGGCGGTGGCGGTCTTCTGCCACCCGGGCGGCGCCGGCCGGTCCAGGATCTCCTGCCAGCGGCCGAACCGCACCAGCGCGTGCCACGGCGCGCCGAGGAAGGCCTCGAGGAACTGCGGCAGGGCCTGCACCACGTCCATCGGCAGCTCGCGCACCAGTTCGTCGGCGGCGGCGATCGCCTCCCGCTGGTTGCCGGTCGACATCGCCGCGAACTGCAGGAAGTGGAAGTTGTGGGCGCGGTAGACCTCGTAGAAGCCCGTCCGGCCGGTGCGCGCCACGATGGCGAGATCGGCGGCGATGCCGCGCCGGTTGGCCTCGGCGGCGTCCTCGTAGCGGCCGACCCGCTGGAAGACGTGGGCCGGCATGTGCACCAGGTGGCCGACGGCGGGCGCCAGGTCGCGCAGCCGTTCGGCCGCGGGCACCGCCCGTTCCGGCGCGGTCGAGGCCTCCACCGCGTGGATGTAGAGGTGGTTGCCGAGCGGGTGCCGCGGGTGCGCCTCCAGCAGCCGTTCCAGCAGCGCCACGATCTCGGCCGTCCACGGCTGCGGCGTGCCATCCTGCCGGTAGAGGTCCCAGGGATGCAGGTTCATCAGCGCCTCGGCGGTGAGCGCCATGACGTCGGCGTGTCCGCCGTGTACGGCGAGCACGCCACGCATCGCCTCGGCGTAGGCGAGGTCGAGGGCGGCGCGATCGGCGGGAGCCGGAACGGCGTAGCGGGCCTGCAGGGCGGCGATCAGCGCCTGCTCGACCGGCGTCGCGGTCTTCGCCAGCGCCGCCGCCCGGGACGCGTCGGCATGGGCCTGCCGGGCCGTCGCCTCGTCCATCGCCATGTTGTTGAGGTGCGGCCCGGCGGCGTAGGCGCGACCCCAGAGGGCCATGGCGCAGTCCGGATCCGCCGCCAGCGCCGCGTCGAAGCAGCGGATCGCCTCCTGGTGGTGGAAGCCGTTGCACCAGGCGAGCCCCTCGTCGAAGCGGGCCTGCGCGGCCGCCCGGGACGTGATCGCGAACGAGTGCCCGCCCAGCGCCGGCAGGGTCGGCGGCGCGCCGGCGCAGGCGCCGAGCAGTGCTGTCACCAGCAGGGACGCGGGCAGGGCAGACGGCGGGAGAACGCGTTGCACGGCGGACCTCGGGGCTGCGGGGGACGCGAGGAGGAAGGGAGGCGGGGTGTCCGCTGCCTGGTGGCAGTCAGCGCGACAGTTCGATGATCAGCCGGCTGGCGGCGTCGTCGCAGGCCGCCGCCGCGGCATCGCCGGCCTGGTTGCAGGTGACCAGCACGCCGAACCGTTCGGTCGGCGCCAGCCACGCCACGCAGTACCACATGGTGTTGCTGCCGGCGTGGTGCAGCACCGGCCCCTTCGACCAGCCGCGCTGCAGGACGATCCAGCCGAGCGCGTGGGTCGAGTCGCCCGGCCGGTGCAGTTCGCGCAGCGTCGCCTCGCGCAGGAACGGCGCCTTGCCGGGCAGCGGCGTCGGGCCCGCGCCGAGGTGCAGGGCGCAGAAGCGCGCCCAGTCGCGCAGCGAGCCGTGCACCGTGCCGGCCGGGCCCAGCGCCGGCGGATTGTCGGCGAACGGCCCCGGCGCCACCGGCTTCGCCCGTCCGCCGCTGCCGCGGTGGCCGCGCGGCTGATCGATGCTGCCCGCCTCGCCGTCCGCCGGCACGGCGCCGGGCGCGCCGAAGCCCATGCTGGTCATGCCGAGCGGGGTGAACACCAGTTCCCGCATCAGGTCCTCCCAGCTCGCCCCCGTGGCCTGCTCCGCCGCCGCACCGGCCACCATGTAGCCCGTGTTGCTGTAGAGGAACGCCGAGCCCGGCGCGTGCTGCGGCGGCTGCGGCAGTACGGCCTCGAGCACCAGTTCGCGGGCGGCCCGGCTCGGCCCCGGATGGGCCCGCAGCGCCGTCCAGGTGGCCTCGCCGGGGTTGCCCGGCATGCCGGCGCGGTGCTCCAGCAGCATGCGCAACGTGGCGCCGCGCCAGCCCGGATCCATGCGTTCCTTCTGCGCCGGCAGCAGGTCGGGCAGCCGCTGGTCGAACGCCAGCTTCTGCCGTTCGACCAGCCGGGCCAGCAAGGTCGCGGTCATCGCCTTGGTGCACGAGCCCAGGTGCCAGCGGTCGTCCGGCTGCACCGGCGTCGGGTGACCCAGCGCCCGCACGCCCGCCACGCCGAGGCCGACCAGCTGGCCGTCGCGCAGCACGGCGGCGCCCAGCGCCGGCACCTCGTGCCGGGCCCGGATCTCGGCCAGGGTCGGTCCCAGATCCCGCAGCTCACGCCCGGCGCCGTCGTCCTGGCCGCGACCCGGCGCCGCAACGGCGGACAGACCGAGCAGGAGAAGTGCCGGCGTTCGGAGCGCGACGATGGGCTGCGGCATGGGTACCCCGGAGCGGCGGATCATCCCGCATCGGCGCGCGCGGGTCTACTTCAGGGCGCCGATCAGGAAGGTCCAGCGATCGGCGGCCTCCTCGATCAGCTTCTGGGTCGGCTTGCCGGCGCCATGCCCCGCGTCGGTCTCGATCCGGGCCAGGATCGGCGCCGGTCCGCCCTGGGCCGCCTGCAGCCTGGCGGCGAACTTGAAGCTGTGGCCCGGCAGCACCCGGTCGTCGTGGTCGCCGGTCATCACCATGGTGGCGGGGTAGCTCCTGCCGTCCACCACGTTGTGCAGTGGCGAGTAGCGGTAGAGCCACGGGAACTGCTGCGGATCGTCGCTGCTCCCGTACTCGCTGGCCCAGGCCCAGCCGATGGTGAACTTGTGGTAGCGCAGCATGTCGAGCACGCCGACCTCGGGCACCGCGGCGCCGATCAGGTCCGGCCGCTGGGTCAGCACCGCGCCGACCAGCAGGCCGCCGTTGCTGCCGCCGCCGATCGCCAGCCGCCCGGGCCTCGTGTAGCCGTTCCGCACCAGGTACTCGCCGCAGGCGATGAAGTCGTCGAACACGTTCTGCTTCTTGCCCAGCATGCCGGCCTGGTGCCATTCCTCGCCGTACTCGCTGCCGCCGCGCAGCACCGCCACCGCCAGCACGCCGCCGCGTTCGAGCCAGACCAGGTTGCTGACGCTGAAGAACGGCGTGATCGGCACGTTGAAGCCGCCGTAGCCGTACAGATACGTGCGGTGGCTGGAGTCCAGCGCCAGCCCTCGCCGGTGCACCAGGAACAGGCACAGCCGGGTGCCATCCTTGCTCTGCAGGAACACCCGCCGGCTCTCGTACGGCGCGGGATCGAAGTCGAGCCCCGGCGCGCGGAACACCGACGAGGTGCCGCTCTGGAAGTCGTAGCGGTAGATGGTGGCGGGCTGCAGGAACGAGGTGAAGGTGTAGAACGCCTCCCGATCGCTGCGCTTGCCGCTGAAGCCGCCCACCGAGCCGAGCATCGGCAGCGGCAGCAGGCCGGCGTCGCTGCCGTCCAGGTTGCGCATCACCACCTGGTGCGAGGCATCGGCGAGGTAGCTGAGCACGAAGCGGTCGGCCACCACCGCCACGCCCTCCAGCGCGTGCGGGCCCTGCGGCACGACCTCGCGCCAGTGCTCGGGCTCGGGCTGCGCGAGCGACACCGCGACGATGCGCTGCCGCGGCGCGTCCTGGTTGGTCTGGAAGTAGAAGACCTCGCCGTCGTTGGCGAGATAGTCGTAGCTGGCGTCGAACGCCATCAGCAGCGGGCGGACGTTCCAGCCCGCCTCCTGCAGGTCGACGTAGGCGATGCGGTTCCTGTGGTCGGTGCCGACCCAGAGGTGGATCACGAGGTAGCGGCCGTCCTCGGTGACCTCGGGGCCGAAGCCCCATTCGGGCTGGTCCGGCCGTTCGTAGACCACGCGGTCCTCCGTCTGGTCGGTGCCGAGCACGTGGTAGCAGAGCTGCGGGTTCTTGTTCTGCGCCTGGTAGACCTCGCCCTCCGCCGGCGCCGGGTAGCGCTGGTAGAAGAAGCCCTTGCCGTCGTGGGTCCACGCCGCCGAGCTGAACTTGCTCCAGCGCAGCACGTCGGGCAGCACCCGCCGGCCGTCGATCTGCAGGATCCGCCACTCGAGCCAGTCGCTGCCCCGCGCCGAGGTGGCGTAGGCGAGGTGCTGGCCCTGTTCGTCGAGTTCGGTGGCGGACAGCGCGACCGTGCCGTCGGCGGACAGCGTGTTGGGGTCGAGCAGGACCTCGCCGGGCTGCTGCAGGTCGGGGGTGAGGTACAGCACCGCCTGGTTCTGCAGGCCGTCGTTCTTGGCGTAGACCCAGCGCGCACCGGCCTTGCGCGGCGGCCCGAAGCGGGGGTAGTCCCAGAGCTGGCGCAGGCGTTCGAGGACGGCGGGGCGCTCGGGCACGGCGTCGAGGAAGGCCCGGCTGGCGACGTTCTGGGTCCTGACCCAGGCGGCGACCTCGGCGGCGTCCTGGTCCTCGAGCCAGCGGTAGGGATCGGCGACCTTGGTGCCGTGGTAGTCGTCGACGACGTCGTCCTTGCGGGTGGGCGGGGACTGCCAGGGGGTCATGGTGGCTTCGGGGGCGGCCGCGGTGGGCGTGGGGGTCGTGGGGATCGTGGGGGTCGTGGGCGCGGCGCCGCAGCCGATGGGCAGGAGGGCGGCAGCGCAGGGGAGGATCGGCAGGAACAGGCGGGCGACCGGACGCTTCATGGGGTGGCACCATACGTGGGGCGCCGTGGCCTTGGCGAAGGCGAACCGGGGCTGGGCGGGGTGCGGGCGGGGGTGTGGCCGGCCGGTGGCGCGCTTGACTCGCGTGGGTGCGTCGCTAACGTTCTTCCCTCCCTGTTGCCGATGGCGGCGGGGCGATCCTGGATAGCTCAGTCGGTAGAGCAGGTGACTGTTAATCACCGGGTCGTAGGTTCAAGTCCTACTCCAGGAGCCATCACCGCTTGCGAGAGCGGACGCGTCCGCCCCGTGGTGCAGCACCGCGGGGCGGCGTCGTGTACGGGGGGCGGTCGGAAGGGTGGCCGTGGCGCGGGGTTGCGGCGGGTGGGGATGGTAGGGCGTGGGGTTCGCGAGAGCGTGGGGTGTGCGGGTGCGAGGTCGGTTTCGGCGTGGTTGAGGTGAGGCCAGGGCGCGTGCTCTCGCGAACGGGCCGAGAGAGCGGAATTCCTGCTTAACACCGGAGAGCGATTGCGAAGTCGTAGCCCCTGCCGGCGCCGCGACGCACCAGCGCCGCGCGAACGCGGCGCCACGGCGGATCGGCTGCGCCGGGCCTCCGCGCCGACGACGGGTGATCTCGGGTTCCTGACCTTCCCGGCTGCACCCGCCTTCATCCGGTCCGGGCAGCCCGGCATACTTCGCCCCACTGCCCCGGCGCTGCGTGGTCGCGCCGGATCGTCTCTCGCCGTCCCGAAGGAAGCCGCCTCCCTGCATCGCCGTTGTCCGCATGAGCGACCCCAACCTCTCCTCGTTCCTCTGGTCGGTCGCGGACCTGCTGCGCGGTGACTACAAGCAGTCCGAGTACGGCAAGGTGATCCTGCCGTTCACCGTGCTCCGGCGGCTCGACTGCGTGCTGGCGCCCACCAAGGCCGCGGTGCTGACCGAGTTCGCCGCCCGCACCAAGGCGAAGATCAACCCGGAGCCGTTCCTCCTCCGCAAGTCGGGCCAGCACTTCTACAACACCTCGCCGCTCGACCTGAAGACGCTGCTCGGCGACCAGGACCACATCGGCGAGAACCTGCGCGCCTACGTGCAGGCGTTCTCCCCGGCGGTGCGCGACATCTTCGAGCACTTCGACCTGCACACGCAGATCGACCGGCTGCAGAAGGCGAACCTGCTGTACCTGGTGACCGAGAAGTTCGCCAACGTCGACCTGCATCCGGCCACGGTCAGCAACGCCCAGATGGGGCTGGTGTTCGAGGAGCTGATCCGCAAGTTCGCCGAACTGTCCAACGAGACCGCCGGTGAGCACTTCACGCCCCGTGAGGTGATCCGGCTGATGGTCAACCTGCTGTTCGTCGAGGACGACGACGCCCTGTCGAAGCCCGGCGTGGTGCGCTCGCTCTACGACCCGACCGCGGGCACCGGCGGGATGCTGTCGGTGGCGGGCGAGCACCTGGCGAGCCTCAACCCGGAGGCCCGGCTGGTGATGTTCGGCCAGGAGCTGAACCCGGAGTCCTACGCGATCTGCAAGGCCGACATGCTGATCAAGGGGCAGGAGATCGCCAACATCGTGTTCGGCAACACGTTGTCCGCCGACGGCCTGCCCGGGCAGCGCTTCGACTACATGCTGAGCAATCCACCGTTCGGGGTGGAGTGGAAGAAGATCGAGCGGGAGATCCGCAAGGAGGCCCAGGAGAAGGGGTTCGACGGGCGGTTCGGGCCGGGCCTGCCGCGGGTCAGCGACGGGTCGCTGCTGTTCCTGATGCACCTGCTGTCGAAGATGCGCCCGACCAAGGACGGCGGCAGCCGGTTCGGGATCGTGCTGAACGGCTCGCCGCTGTTCACCGGCGGCGCGGGGTCGGGCGAGAGCGAGATCCGGCGGCACGTGCTGGAGAACGACCTGGTCGAGGCCATCATCGGGCTGCCGACGGACATGTTCTACAACACGGGGATCAGCACGTACGTGTGGATCGTGAGCAACCGGAAGCCGGAAGGGCGGAAGGGGAAGGTGCAGCTGATCGACGCCAGCGGGTTCTGGCAGAAGATGCGGAAGAGCCTCGGCAGCAAGCGGAAGGAACTGAGCCAGGAGCACATCGAGGACATCACGCGGATCTTCGGCGAGTTCCGGGAGGTGACGCGGGACGGGGTGCCGATCAGCCGGATCTTCCCCAACGAGGAGTTCGGGTATCGGACGATCACGGTCGAGCGGCCGCAGCGGGACGCAAAGGGCAAGGTGGTGGTCGGGACCAAGGGCAAGGCGAGGGGCAAGCCGGTGCCGGATGCGAGCCTGCGCGACACGGAGAACGTGCCGCTGCGGGAGGATGTGGGGGAGTACTTTGCGCGTGAGGTGCTGCCGCACGCGCCGGACGCGTGGATCGACGAGGAGAAGACCAGGGTTGGGTACGAGATCCCGTTCAACCGGCACTTCTACGTGTTCAAGCCGCCGCGGCCGCTTGCGGAGATCGATGCTGAACTGAAGGTGGTGACGGACCGGATCCTGCAGATGATCGGGGGGCTGTCGAAGTGAGTCGCATCGCAGCGGTCACAGCTAAGGCAGGGGTTGCGTTCGGCAAGGGAGTGGACGCATGGTGAATCGCGGAAGAGATGACTTCCCGCACCGAACCAGGGCGACTCTGGCAAAGCGGGTCGGATACTCTTGCTCTATATGCCAAGTGATGACGGTTGGCCCGAGTGCCCACGACTCTGTGCGCGTCAACAGCGTAGGCGTGGCTGCACACATTGCCGGAGCCAGACCGGGTTCGGCTCGCTACGACCCATCCATGACGCCCGAGCAGCGGCGCGACATCAACAACGGCATCTGGCTGTGCCAGCTATGCGCCAAGAAGATCGATGGCGATTCAGTCGCCTGGACCATCGAGAGGTTGCAAAGGGTCAAGGCAGAAGCCGAACAGCGTGCCCTTGCGGCAATGGCTCCTGGAAGTAGGCGTGGCCTGGGCGCAGTTCTGGTGCACGCTCAGTTCTGTCAGCATGTTCGCCACTTCCGGGGCATCTACGTGCCCGTTGACGTGATCAACGAGCGCGCCAAGGAGATCACCGTGTCGCACGTCGGCCTTCGGGTTGCAGGCGCAGACTACGGGGCCACCGGGCACCCAGTTTCATTCTCGGTGGAACGCGCTTGGTTGCAGCCGCCACCAGTTCGCTTGAAGGCGTTGGATGCCCTGATCGGCGCGTGGTGGTTCTCCGTCGGATTCCACTCAGACGAGGATCCATTTCCACCCGCTGTTGTTTCCGCCGAACTCCAAGTTGTTCCGGTGCGCAGCGAGCCGATCGTGACTTCGCTTGAGTTTCTCCATGCTGCGCCGCGGGTATCGGAGAGGGCTGACGCATGACGTTCCCCAGCTACCGGGATTATTGCAAGAGCGGGGCTCAGTGGTTTGATGTCGTTCCTAGTCACTGGCGGGTTGTGGCACTGAAGCGCCTTGTGACAATGCAGAGCGGAGAGGCGATCACGGCCGACGCAATCGATGAGTCCGGTGCGTTTCCTGTCTATGGAGGCAACGGTATCCGCGGATTCTCCGAGCGCTACACGCACAGCGGCCTTCATGTGCTTATCGGTCGCCAAGGAGCGCTGTGCGGCAACATCAACTACGCTGATGGGAAGTTCTGGGCGTCCGAGCACGCCATTGTCGTGACACCCCGTGAGCCAACCAGCACCACATGGCTGGGGGAGCTGCTGCGAGCGATGGACCTCAATCGGTACTCAGTTTCAGCTGCGCAACCAGGCTTGTCCGTGGACGCAATTGGTCGGTTGCTAATCCCGATCCCCTCTCAGCCAGAGCAGACCGCAATAGGTGAGTTCCTCGGCCGCGAGACAGCCAAGATCGACGCCCTCGTTGCCGAGCAGCAGCGGCTGGTGGAGTTGCTCAAGGAGAAGCGGCAGGCCGTCATCTCGCACGCCGTCACCAAGGGCCTGAAGCCGGATGCGCCGATGAAGCCGTCGGGCGTCGAGTGGCTCGGGGATGTGCCGGCGCACTGGGCGGTCATGCCGATCCGCAAGTCGGCCAAGTTGGAGTCAGGTCATACCCCCAGCCGATCACACCCGGAGTACTGGAAAGACTGCACCGTGCCGTGGTTCACCTTGGCGGACATCTGGCAAGTTCGAGAGGCGGGCGCCGACTACATCCAGGAGACGAAGGAGATGGTGAGCGAGATCGGACTCGCAAACTCATCTGCGAGGGTGTTACCAAAGGGAACGGTCATGCTGTCACGAACAGCATCAGTCGGGTTCTCCGCGATCATGGGCGTTGATATGGCCACCACGCAGGACTTCGCCAACTGGATCTGCGGCCACCGCCTTTTGCCCGAGTTCCTTCTCCAGGTGCTCAGATCAATGAGGGCCGAGTTTGATCGCATGAAGATGGGCTCCACGCACAACACCATCTACATGCCTGACATCCAGGGCCTCCGGTTCGCGCTTCCGCCCAAGCAGGAACAGGAGATCATCGTCAAGTTCATAGCGCAGGAGGTTGCGAGGATCGACGCCCTCACCGCCGAAGCCGAGCGCGCCATCACCCTCCTCCAAGAACGCCGCACCGCCCTCATCTCCGCTGCCGTCACCGGCCAGATCGACGTCCGCGGCCTCGCCGCCGCCGAGGTTGCATGAGCCTCCACAAGGAGATCTCGTTCGAGTCCGAGATCTGCGCCCACCTCAGCGCCAACGGCTGGCTTCACGCCGACGGCGACGCCGCCCAGTACGACCGCCCGCGCGCCCTCTTCCCGCCGGACGTCCTCGCCTGGGTGCAGGCCACCCAGCCCCAGTCCCTCGAGGGCCTGACCAAGAACCACGGCGCCAAGGCCGCCGAAACCCTCCTCGACCGCCTGCGTGCCCAGATCGACCAGTTCGGCACGCTCCACGTCCTCCGGCATGGCATCGAGATGCTGGGCGTCCGAGGCCACATCCGGCTCGCCGACTTCAAGCCCGCGTTCGGCCTCAACCCCGAGATCCTGGCCCGCTACGCCCAGAACCGCCTCCGCGTCGTGCGCCAGATCCGCTACTCGCAGCACAGCGAGAACTGCATCGATCTCGTCCTCTTCCTCAACGGGATCCCCGTCGCCACCGCCGAACTGAAGACCGACTTCACCCAGACGGTCCAGGACGCCATCGACCAGTACCGCTTCGACCGGGCGCCGCGGGTCGCCGGGCAGGCCGCGGAGCCGCTGCTGTCGTTCCCGAACGGCGCCCTGGTCCACTTCGCCGTCAGCAACCGCGAGGTGCACATGGCCACGCGCCTCTACGGCCCGGCGACGACGTTCCTGCCATTCAACCAGGGCGATCATGGCGGGAAGGGCAACCCGATCAACAAGAGCGGTGGCCACCGCACCGCCTACCTGTGGGAGCAGGTGTGGGCGCGAGATGGCTGGCTCGAGATCCTGGGCCGCTACCTGATCGCCCAGCGGGACGAGAAGCGGGTGATCACCAAGGTGCTGTTCCCGAGGTTCCATCAGCTCGCCGTGACCAGGCAGCTGCAGGAAGCCGTGCTGCGCGATGGTCCCGGCACCAAGTACCTGGTGCAACACTCGGCGGGTTCGGGGAAGACCAACTCGATCGCCTGGACCGCGCACTTCCTCGCCGAGCTGCACGATGCCGAAAACAAGAAGATGTTCGACACGGTGCTGGTCGTGTCGGACCGCAACGTCATCGACAGGCAGCTGCAGGAGGCCCTGTTCGACTTCGAGCGCACGAGCGGCGTCGTCGCCACGATCAAGGGCGAGAGCGGCAGCAAGAGCGGTGAGCTGACCGCGGCGCTGTCGGGCGCCAAGAAGATCGTGGTCTGCACCATCCAGACCTTCCCGTTCGCCCTGGCGGAGGTCCGGAAGCAGGCGGCGACCCAGGGCAAGCGGTTTGCCGTGCTTGCCGACGAGGCGCACAGCTCGCAGACCGGGGAGGCGGCGTCGAAGCTGAAGGCGGTGCTGAGCGCCGAGGAGCTGGCGGAGCTGGGCGACGGCGGCGAGGTCAGCACCGAGGACTTGCTGGCGGCGCAGATGAGCGCCCGGGCCGAGGATCGGGGCATCACGTTCGTCGCCTTCACCGCCACGCCGAAGAACAAGACCCTGGAGATCTTCGGCACGCGGCCGGACCCGTCGCGGAAGCCGGCGCCGGACAACGTGCCGGTGCCGTTCCACGTCTACTCGATGCGGCAGGCGATCGAGGAGGAGTTCATCCTGGACGTGCTGCGCAACTACACCAGCTACAAGCTGGCGTTCCGGCTGGCGCACGAGGGCAAGGAGATCGACGAGACCCAGGTGGAGCGTTCCGCGGCGCTGAAGCGGATCATGGGGTGGGTCAAGCTGCACCCCTACAACATCGCCCAGAAGGTGCAGATCGTGGTGGAGCACTTCCGGGCGCGCGTGGCGCCGCTGCTGGGGGGCAGGGCCAAGGCCATGGTGGTGGTGGGCAGCCGGCAGGAGGCGGTGCGCTGGAAGCTGGCGATCGAGAAGTACATCCGGGAGAAGGGCTACGCGATCGGCACGCTGGTGGCGTTCTCGGGGGAGATCCGGGACGAGGAGTCGGGGCCGGATCCGTTCACCGAGCACAGCAAGACCATGAACCCGCGGCTGAACGGGCGCGACATCCGTGAGGCGTTCGCCGGTGGGGACTACCAGATCCTGCTGGTGGCGAACAAGTTCCAGACGGGGTTCGACCAGCCGCTGCTGTGCGGGATGTACGTGGACAAGCGGCTGGCCGGCATCCAGGCGGTGCAGACGCTGTCGCGGCTGAACCGGGCGCATCCGGGCAAGGACACGACCTTCGTGCTCGACTTCGTGAACGAGGCGGAGGACGTGCTGACGGCGTTCCGGACCTACTACGAGACGGCGGAGCTGGCCACGACCACGGACCCCAACCTGGTGTTCGACCTGCGGGCGAAGCTGGACGCGTCGGGGTTGTACGACTCCTACGAGGTCGAGCGCGTGGTGAGGGTCGAGCTGGATCCGCGGGCCAGGCAGTCGGACCTGGTGGCGGCGCTGGAGCCGGTGACGGACCGGTTGCTGCGGCGCTACCGGGCGGCGCAGGAGGCAGGGCGGGCGGCCAAGGAGCGCGGTGACGCGGCGGGTGCCAAGGCAGCGCAGGAGGAGATGGAGGCGCTGCAGCTGTTCAAGACGGACATGGGGTCGTACGTGCGGCTCTACACGTTCCTGTCGCAGGTGTTCGACTACGAAACGACGGCGATCGAGAAGCGGGCGATGTTCTACCGGCGGCTGATCCCGCTGCTGGACTTCGGCCGGGAACGCGAGGGCATCGACCTGTCCAAGGTGGTGTTGACGCACCATTCGCTGAAGGACCGCGGCCATCAGCCGATGATCGTGCGCGACGGGCCGACGCCCAAGCTGGAGCCGATCGACGACGCCGGCAGCGGCGCGGTGCGCGAGAAGGAGCGCGCGGCGCTGGCGGAGATCATCGCCCGGGTCAACGAGCTGTTCGAGGGCGACGTGACCGACGACGACAAGCTCGTCTACGTCCAGCAGGTGATCCGGACCAAGCTGTTGGAGTCGTCCACGCTGCAGAAGCAGGCCGCCAACAACACCAAGGAGCAGTTCGCCACGTCACCGGATCTCGGCAACGAGCTGCTCAACGCGATCATGAACTCGTTCGACGCGCACCAGGTCATGAGCGCGCAGGCCTTGAACTCGCCCACGGTGCGGGCGGGGATGCTGGCGATCCTTCTGGATCACGCCAAGCTGTACGAGGGTTTGCGGGCAAAGGGTGGGCCCCGAGGCAGCGGTGAGTCATCACCATGACAAACCTGACTCTCTACTTGGACGAGAGTTTCACCGATCGCACATGCGTCGTGGCAGGGTATCTCGGATTGGCCACGATGTGGCACGATAGCTTCGACCCGAAGTGGCGTGAAGCCATGGCCGGCGCCCCGCGCAAGCTAACTGAGTTCAAGGCCAGCGACTGCCGCCAACGCAGAGGCGAGTTCCAAGGCTGGCACAAGGATGAGTGCGACAGCGTCACCCAACAGGTGGTGTCGGTCATCGCAGATGCTTGTGTTCCGGGCGATCTCGTCGGCTTTGGCGGAGCTATCGTCTACCCTGCTGCGCCTACACCTCCGCATCGCCGCAGGATCCAGCAGCATGGCTTCTTGAACTGCCTGATTGCGTGCCTGAGCGACGCCCTTGACGTCGCTGCCGGATTTTCATCTGCGACCGGAGATGGCACAGTCAGTATCGTCCTCGACAAGAGGAAGGGATTCTGGGATTGCGTCGTCCGCAGCTTCAATGACGTGCGAGGCATCATCGATCCGAGCACGGTTGGCCGACTCCGAGACCCCACTCCTGGTGACAGCAAGAACCTGCCTGGCGTCCAAGCGGCGGACCTGCTCGCCTACGAGCTGCGGAAGGAGATACAGAACCGAATCGAAGGCAGGCGGCCGAGTGCCGCTCTGGAGGAACTGGTGACCCGACGATTCCATCGGGCTCAGTGCGTGAGTCTTCCGTCCACCTTGCAGATGCAGAGCCTGAGGGCTCGGGGCGAGCGGATTCCATCAACGATACGCACACTGCTCGTCTCCGGGACGCCGTTGCGTTCGCCTGGCTACTGGACACCAGACGCATCGGATGTCGCATTGCCTTGAGAATGAGGCGGTCCGGATGAGCCGCCGGACTGCAGGACTGTCTCCGACGCGGTTTGGGCAGATGGACTATAATGCCTCTGGGACTTTGGACTTGTAGTTCCTTTCGATCTCGGGGAACTTCCCCAGGGCCTTCTTGCCGATCCTTTCGAAGCAATGCCATTTGGGCCACTTGCCCTCCCGGCCGTCGCGCTGCCTGTCTTCGGCAATAGCCGCTCTCAAGAGCAGGTATGCCTTGCCTACCGGATGCCCAAAGGTCGGCCAGAAGGCGCGTCCCACGGCTCGCTGGAAAAAGCAAACCTCCTCAAGGATTCCGCAAAGGCTCTTGCCGGCCTGCTGTTCGTCTTTGGGCCAGTAAGAAAACGCCAGCCCGTCGTCATAATGCTTGAGAACGGCGCCTCTCATTGCGGGGGTAGCCGTTCGCATGTACAAATCATGCGCGTGCCGCCAAGCATCGACCTTGTCGTACCGCAACGACAGCAGAATGCCGACGAGCCCGAGGCTTGATACCACCGTGGCGATGTCGGCCCAGTCTGATAGTGTCATGATTGCGTAAGCCTCGCTTTCAAGGAAGGTCTCGAATCGATCTCAGGTCGTTCATCGATGCCACATGCTTGAGGGAATGCGACCCTGCGGGGCCGCATCCCGAGGACCACGGCGAAGCGTAGCCGGGGCCGCGCCGGCGTCGAGACCCTGTGGCGTCGGCGGGAGGCTCGGCGCCCAGCCGAGGCCGACAGGCCGGATCTTAATACGACGGCACCGGGCCTGCCAGGGTCGGCGTCGTCGCGGGTCCGGGGCTACGCCAGGGCGTCCGCCACCGCAGACCGGATGCGCTCCAGCACGGCCCGCAGTTCCTTCCGTTCCCGCTCGCCGTCCCTCACCGCCGCCAGGATCCCGTCCAGGCCGTTCACGTTGGCGCCGGCCGCTGGCTTGCGCCGCCTGCCGGGCTTCGCCGCTCTACCGCTCGTGGACTTGATGACGTAGACGAGGTTGCGGGAGCAGCCGACCTGCTTGGCGATGTCGGCGGCTTTCATGCCCGTCTTCAGTAACTCACGAACCTGGCTGGCTTTGGAGGGGGCGGCGGGCATGCTGGCGGGCGCCGTCGACGATCGTGGCATGCCGGGATTCTGCGGCGGGGCCTGCGTCACCGCAACGAAGATCGGCCGTGGGTTGAGGGGCGCTCCTTGGCTGCCCCGGGCGGTCTTCGGTTCCCGGCGAGGGGTTGCCGAGATACTGTCCCGGCTCACCGAGTCAGGAGATCTCGCCCGTGAGCACACTCGCCAGCACGCTCGAGGAGGTCCGCCGCCGCATCCGGCGCACCGGTTCGCGCCCGATGAACGAGGAGAACACCAAGGCCACCCTGATCGAGCCTGTGCTCCGGGCGCTCGGCTGGGACATCGAGGACGTCGAGGAGGTGCAGCGCGAGTTCAAGACGCACTCCCGGCACAAGCCCGTGGACTACGGCCTGCTGGTCCTGCGCACGCCGCGCCTCCTGATCGAGGCCAAGGCGCTCGGCGAGAACCTCAGCGACCACCGCTGGGTGAACCAGATCATGGGCTACGCCTCGGTCGCGGGCGTGGAATGGATCGTGCTCACCAACGGCGACGAGTACCGGATCTACAACACCCATGCCCCGGTGGTGGTGGAGCAGAAGCTGTTCCGGGCCGTGAAGGTCACGTCGGAGGATCCGGTGGTGGCCCAGACCCTGGAGCTGCTGGCCAAGAACCGGCTGGAGGAGAACCGGATCGAGGTCCTGTGGCGCGCGCACTTCGTGGACGGCCAGGTCCAGGCCGCGATCCTGGCCCTGTTCTCGCCAGAGGCCAACGACATGCTCCTGGTGAATCACGTCGCCGCCTGCACCAAGAACCTGACCGCCGAGGAGATCCGCGGCTCGCTGGGGCGGTGCCGGGTGTCCCTGGACTTTCCCGTGGACATCGAGGCGGTGGCGCAGCCGAAGGCCCGGGCGCGGAAGGGGCGCGGAGAGGCGGCGCCGCCGGCCACCGGGGTGACCCTGGCGGCGCTGATCGCTGCCGGGGTGCTGAAGGTGCCGGTCGTGGTGGTGCGGACCTACAAGGGCAAGGAGTTGCAGGCCACGATCCTGCCGAGCGGCCAGGTTCGGGTGGGCAAGACGGACTACGACACGCTGTCGACCGCGGCCGTGGCGGCGATCCACGCCCCGACGGGCAAGCAGCGCAGTGTCAACGGCTGGGACTTCTGGCAGGTGCCGGCGCCGGACGGCAGGCGGGTGCCTCTGGCCAGCTACCGGGCGTCGGTTGCCGGCGGTGGTAGGGCGACCGGGACGTAGGTCGGGGTCACCGCGGCCCATTTCCTCCGGAATGCGACATCCGGTGGGACCGCTACCGGGCCGTGATCGCCGTGACCCAGTCGGCGATCTGGCGCCCGGTTGCGCTGCAGCGGTCCTCGACCTCCTGGCGCAGGTCGGCGCCGGACGGCACGAGGATGTAGCCGGTGGTCATGTCGCCGACCATCAGGCACTCCTGGCCCTCGGCGAGCATGATGGCGGCGAGGAGGCACAGCCCGGCATCGACGCCGTCCTGATCGCGCTTGCTTGGCCTCGAGCGTGCGGCGGCAGCCTCGCACCAGCTGCTGAGGGTCGGCAGGCCTCGCCGCTTGAAGGCGTCGCCGAGGAGTCCGCAGACGTGCATCCAGTCGTCGGGCAAGAACGTCTTCCTGCGCTCGGGGTTGTACTTCGGCAGGCGGCCGGTGGGTCTCGCGTCCGGTATGGTCCAACCCAGGGCGATCAGCGTGAGCACCGGGTAGGTCTCGAATGCCGTCCTTGCCAGTATGCCGCGATCGTGCGATCGTGCCGGCCTCCGGACCCGATGTTGATTCGTCCCGGTTTGTCGGGAAGATAATCGGTTGCCCCGGACCGCCGTCTCGGGTTGAGGAATCGGAATGGTCGACTTCGACAAGCTGCGCAAGAAGGGTCAGAAGCCCGCAACCATCGACCCGCGGGAGATTTTCAGGAGGTTGCCGAAGCCCGAAGGTATCAACGACCTGTACACGAGTCAGACGGAGGTGCTGTCGTCGTGGTTCGAGAACCGGAAGCAGCGCGATGTGGTCATCAAGCTGCACACCGGTGGCGGCAAGACGTTGGTTGGTCTGCTGATGTGCCAGTCCTCGCTGAACGAGACCAAGGAACCAGTGCTGTACTTGGTTCCGAACAAGCAACTGGTCAGCCAGACGCTTGAGCGCGCACGCGAGTACGGCATCCCAGCTGTTGAGTACGGCGGGCGCCTGCCGGACGACTTCGTCAACTGCAAGGCAGTGCTTGTCGGCACGTATAGCGCGTTGTTCAACGGCTACCGGAACAAGTTCGGTCTACGCGGCGGGACTCACATTCAGCACGTCGGCACGATCGTGCTCGACGATGCGCATGTTGCGTTCTCCGTTGTTCGAGACTCGTTCACGATCGAGATCACGACGGAAGACGACCCCGACCAGTACGCAACTCTCGTCGGCGAGTTCCGGCATGCGTTCGAGCAGGCAGGGCAGATCGGCACATTCGATGATGTTGTGAGCGGCAAGGAATCGACGGTACTCGAAGTACCGTACTGGGCTTGGCGTGAGAAGCGCACTGTCGTGATCGGCTGCGTGAAGCAGAACGCGGATCGGCACAAGTTCGCGTGGCCGCTCATTCGTGACCACCTCCACATGTGCCACCTGCTCGTGAGTCGTCGGGCGTTCACGATCAGTCCGATGCTTCCGTTCGTTGACATGTTGCCATCCTTCGCTGACGCCAGTCGCCGCATCTACATGTCGGCGACGATTGCGGACGACAGCGAGATCATCCGCACGTTCGGCGCCGCGCAGGACCAGGTCGCCAAGGCGCTCATGTCGCGGTCCGTGGCCGGTATCAGCGAACGCATGATCTTGGTGCCGGGCCTGATGTCGTTCGCTTTCGACGCGAAGGCGGACACCGCGAAACTGATGAAGTGGGTCTCCGAGACGGAGAACAGCGGCGTGGTAGTGCTCGCACCGTCAAACGAAGCCGCCAAGGTATGGGGCGATGTAGCGGAAGTTGCAGAGGGCCCCGCGCAGGTGGACCAGCAGGTCGAGCGATTGCAGTCGGGCAAGACTTTCGGGCCCGTCGTGTTCGCGAACAGGTACGATGGCATTGACCTGCGTGGAGACTCCTGCCGGCTGCTCGTAATGTGGGGGCTCCCACAGGGCACGTCGTCGTACGACCAGTTTCGGGCCGGTGTGTTGTACGGCGGCAAGTCGATGACCCGACTTCTGGCCCAACGGGTTGAGCAGGGGATTGGTCGCGGCGCCCGCGGCTCAGGCGACTACTGCATCGTGATGCTGTTGGGTGTCGATCTGTCCGGCTGGGTTGCGCGGGATGCCAACTATAGGTTCCTGACCGCGGCAACGCGGGCGCAACTCGACATGGGCATCGACATCAGCGAGGCCGTGAAAAGTACCAAGGAACTGGGCCAGACGATGGCGCGCAGCTTGCGGCGCGATCCCGAGTGGACGACGTACCACGCAGAGGAACTTGCCGAAGCGTTGGACGCGGACGCCGGCGAGGTGCAGCACCTAGAGCAAGCCGCGACCGAGCGACGGGCCCTGCATGCGTGGGCGGGAGGCCGTCACCAACAGGCAATCGACCGCATCGAGGCGTTCCTGGCGGACGAGAAGAGCGCGAAGAGCCTGGACCCGCAGTCACGCGGCTGGCTCTTGCAGATGGCCGCACGCATCGCTGACGACTGGGGGCAGCACGAGAAGGCCGACGACCTGCAACGGCAGGCATTCGGGGAGAACGGCAACTTGGTTCGGTCCAAGAGCCCGCCGCCCTACGTCCAGTTGAATGAGCCCGGCCAGCAGGAGCGCGCAATCGTCGCCCGGATGCCGAGCCAGCGAATGCGGCGTGGCCACATCAGCCGCTTCGAAGAATCCGTGTCGAGGCTGGTGCCGGACGCGTCATCGAACCAGTTCGAGCAGTCGCTGATGGAGCTGGGGCAGGTGCTCGGATTCAGCGCCGAGCGTTTCGACGAGCAAGGCGTTGGGCCCGATGTGTTGTGGCTCTTGCCGGACGACGAAGCCATCGTTTTCGAGGTGAAGAGCCGCAAGCGGAAGCGCAACGCATTCAGCAAGGACGACCACGGTCAGCTGCTCGTTGCGGGCAAGTGGTTTGTGCAGCACTACCCTAACCACTCGTACGTCGGGGCATCGGTGTGCCCAACGAACAAGGCCACGGAGCCCGCCATGGCCGAGTGCAGCGATTCGCGGGTGTTGACCTACGCGAACCTTGACCGGTTGGTAGCTGACGCCCGGACGCTCATCACGGTGCTGGCGACGAGCGGGTTGGACGATGCCAGTTTGGTGAACCAGTGTGCCCGTCTGCTCACGATGTCCAAGGTTCGCGCGGACCAGATCGCCAAGAACTACCTGGTACCGTTCGTGAAGAGCACTTGAGCGGTCCTTGGTCTACGGCTGCTTCTTCGCGAACCGCACGCGCACGTTCTCGTCGTCGAGGTACTTCGCGAACGAACCTCGCCGGCGCTTCTCGGGCGGGTTGACCATCGCCGCGTCGCCCGACCTCTCCAGGTGACCCAGCGCGGTGTTGTACTGGTAGCACGGGGTGTGTACCAGTACGTGTTCGAAGATGGCCCGGACGGTCAGCTCCTGGCCGTCGAACTGATCGAATAGCGCGCCGGCCAACCACTCCTGGGTGAATCCCTTGAGCAAGAACGGCTGCCCAGCGTGTCGGTCAGAGAAGTGAAACTGGCCGGTCTCGTCGACCTTCCACATGGCGCGCTTCATCTCTTCCAGCCCCCGCGGGCTGCTGGAGCAGAAGAACAACCAGTACAGCAGCTTGTCGTTCTTGTCGCGCATGTCGAATCGGCAGCGGTAGCGCACGCCAGCCTTCTTCTCCAGCGCTGTCTCATAGGCTGCCAGCATCCCAGCTTGACGCTTGGACTCGGGCAGCTCGAATACGGTGCGCCACTCGTCGCCACCGAACGCGCGAGTGATGCCCGGCGCCTTGTTTGGGTCGTTCATCCACCGGTTCATGTCGCGCCAGTTCAGGAACGCGAACACCTCGCTGCTCGGGCATCTGATGATCGCGCCGATCAGATCCATGCTGACCTGCGAGTAGCCGAACTGGTCGAGGAACACGAGGGCGGGCCCGAACCCCGGACGGTCGAGCATCTGCCGCAGCACGGTTTCGCCGTCGCCAAGCACCGGCGCCTGCCAGCGCACGTTTGGCGATTGCCCGTGTTCGTCGGCAAGGCGCCGCAGCGCGTCGGTCAGGAGCGCGTGCCGTTCGGCGTCCTGCTCAACGAACGTCGCGTCGATGGGACGCGCGAAGGGCTCCCGCCGCCAGCCGAGGGCAACCTTCAAGGCGATGATCGGGCTGCCGGGCGATCCGTCCGTGTAGGCGCCGGGTCCGGCGAACGCGTCGATGTAGCGCAGCGGTCCGCGCTGGAACCGCTTGGTCATGATCGGCATCCACGCGCACAGGTACTCGGCAAGGATCTTGTGCTTCGCGAGCGTGTGCGCGTCGGCGTCCCAAACGGTCGGCAGGGTGTCGTTCATCTTTCGCGTGGCATCTCGTCCCAGGTTCTTCCATCCAAGACGCGACCAGTCTTCTTCTTGTTGGTCCCGCCCCACTGCTTGAAGAAGAACGCCACGCCGGCCGCGTTGCAACGGTTGCGGATGTCGCGGACCCACTCCCCGTCCATCGGGCGCGCGCCTGGGCCGGACTCGCCGCCGACAATCACCCAGTGGATGCCGCGCAGCGAAACGCGCCCGATCGGACCGATCAGCGGCTCGGCCGAGATGAATCGCACCTTCGCCGGGATCTTGCGCAACAGGTCGATGCGCCCGCGCACGTCGGCGCGTTCGACGCTGGTGCCCATCCACACGTTGTTCGGCCACGGCAGCGATCCGGCGACCGCGGCGGCGCGCTCGGGTCGCTTGGTCAGCACCTGGAACGTGTGCTGCGGGCACGCGGCCATCACGTCGAACAGCTTGCGGATGAACTGCTCGGGCACTTCGGCGTGGAACAGGTCGCTCATCGAGTTCACGAACACGACGCGCGGCTGCTTCCAGCGCAGCGGGTCTTGCAGCGCGGCTTCGTCGGTGACGACGCGACCGGACCAGCCGCGGCGACCGACCGCTTTCTGGTAGTTCGCCTTCCGGCCTGGGTCTTCGCCGCGCTCAACGGAGCCGTCGGCCATGGCCGCCAGCCGCTTCGCCATGCGCTCGGCGTAGCAGTTGCGGCAGCCTTCGCTGACCTTCGTACAACCCACGACGGGGTTCCACGTGGTCTCAGTCCACTCGATGGTCGAGTTTGTTGCCATAATCCTTAGCCGCAGGTGGTGATGCTATCCGCCCATCGTGCCTCGGGGTAGAGCGCTGAACCCGCTGACCGCCCAGCCTCTTGCCGGCGCGCCGGGCCGGCGGCACCCTGTGCCGCGCTGGTGCCAACGGAGACAACCATGCGGACCCTCGCCGTCGTGACCGTGCTCGTCGTCGCCTCGCTGCTCACGCTGTGGTGGTGGAGCGGCGAGAACCTCGAAGCCGCGCCGCCGACGCCGGCGTCGGGCCCGCCGGCAGCCGCAGCACCGGCCCCCGCCACGCCCGCCCCGACGCCGCCGCCCACCGCCGGCGCGCCGGAACGGGACGAGGTGCCTCCGGCCGCGGCGCCAACCGCCGCCCCCGAGCCCCCGAAGCCCGCCCCCGAGACCCCGTTCGATCCCAACCCCGTTCCCGTCGCGCCCTGGACCGCCAACTTCCTGGTCATCGACGAGGCGGACCAGCCGGTCGCCGACGCCACCATCCAGATCTGGGCGATGAAGAAGATCCGCCTCGACCCCCGCATGGCGGAACGCACCGGCACCCGCCACGGCTACTCCGGACGCGATGGCGAACCCCGCGCCGAACTGCGCACCGGCCCAGATGGCCGCGCCGCCACCACGCTCGACCTCGAACAGTACGTCGCCGCGGCGCACAAGGGCGACGTCGCCACCGCCGGCGACCAGTCCCTCTGGCACACCCGCACCACCGAGGTCCAGCTCCTCCTGCAGCAATCGATCCCGCTGCACGGCGTCGTGCGCCACAGTGACGGCACCGCCGCCGCCGCTGCCACCGTCACCGCCACCGTCAGCGGCGGCAGGGCGCCCGGCGGGCTCGCCCAGCCGCCGGTGCCGGTGGTGACCGGCGACGACGGGCGCTTCACGCTGCCGGTAAGGCGCGACATCATGTACTCGCTGCGGGCCGAATGGGAAGGGCAGCGCACCTTCGCGGAGCGGATCTTCGTGCAGAGCCCGGAGCCACCCGCGGTCACTCTGACCTTCCCCGGCGCCATCTCGCTGCGGGGCGTCGTGGTCGATCCGGCCGGCGCGGCGGTGGCGGGCGCCACGGTGCGGGCCTGGCGTGAGTACCGCCTTGGCGATCCGGGCCAGGATGCCGACGACTACGAGACCGCCCATGCCACCTGCGACCGTGACGGCCGGTTCGTGCTGCCGGTGCGCCGCCACGCGCGCTACCAGCTGCTGGCCAGCGCCGAGGGGCATGCGACGAGCGAACTGCTCTGGGCCGAGACCACGACGGTGCGGCCGCACGCGGAAGTGCGTGTGCCGCTGCCGGCGTTCGCGGCGATCGCCGGACAGGTGGTGCACACGGGCGGCGCGCCGTTCGCCGGTGCCCTGGTCAGCGCCGTGCCCGAGTCCGGCGAAACCGGGGGCTACGTGGCGGTGCCGACCCAGCGCGACCAGTTCCCGCCGGTCGCGGCGGTGACCACCGGCGAGGACGGCCGCTTCGAACTGCGCGTGCATCCCGGCACGCAGTGGACGCTGCGCGTCTTCCCGGTGGCGGGCAACCGCCGTCTGCGGGTGCTCGAGCGGCACGTGGCGCCGGGCCGCACCGATGTGCGGGTGACGATCGGCGAGGGCGAGCGGCAGGGTTGCATCGTGCGCGGCACCGTCGTGCGGGCGGCCGATGGCCAGCCGGTCACCGACTTCACCGTGCGGCTGGTGTCGTTCGCCGAGGGCGGCAGGGTGCAGGGCACGTATGAGGCGCGGCCGAAGGTCGAGGGGAATCGCTTCGAACTGGAACCGCTGCCGCTCGGCGAGCCCATCGGTCTGGTGGTGGAGGCGAAGGGCGAACGGCCGGGCGTGTTCCGCGGACCGCTGGGGTCGGTGCAGCTCGGGCCGCTGGAGCCGGTGCCGGCGGGTCTCGTGGTGGAGGCGCGGCTGCCGGAGTGGGGCGAGGTGCCGGTGCGGGTGCAGCGGCCAGGCGGCAGCGCCCTGGGCAAGGTGACGGTGGGCGTCGTGGGCAGCGTGCCGACCAACTCCTTTGCGTCGCCGCAGGCGGTGGATGCGGACGGCAGGGTGACCCTGCAGCATTGCCAGCCCGGCACGGCCCGGCTCAGCGTGTACGGCGCGACCGGCCGCCTGCACGAGCAGGCGGTGACGGTGGCGCCCGGCCTCAACCCGGAGATCGTGGTGAGCCTGCCCGCGGCCGAGGGCACCGGGCGCTGAGGGGCGTGGGACCTCAGCCCTGCCGCAGCGAGGCCATGTCGATGCAGAAGCGGTACTTCACGTCGGACCGCAGCAGCCGTTCGTAGGCCGCGTTCACCTGCTGGATCGGGATCACCTCGACGTCGGCGGTGATGCCGTGCTCGCCGCAGAAGTCGAGCAGCTCCTGGGTCTCCCTGATGCCGCCGATCAGCGAGCCGGACAGGCTGCGGCAGCCCATCAGCAGGCTGAAGGCCGAGACCGGCAGCGGCTGCTCGGGCGCGCCCAGCAGGGTCAGGTTGCCGTCCGGACCCAGCAGGTCGAGGTAGGGGCCGAGGTCGTGGGCGGCGCTGACGGTGTCCAGCAGCAGGTCGAAGGTACCCGCCCGGCGCGTCATCTCGGCGGTGTCGGTGCTGAGCACGACCTCGTCGGCGCCGAGCCGGCGGGCGTCCTCGCACTTGCCCGCGGAGCGCGTGAAGGCGACCGTGTGGGCGCCGAGCGCGTGGGAGAGCTTCACCGCCATGTGGCCGAGGCCGCCGAGGCCGACCACGCCGACGCGGGTGCCCTTGCCCACACCGTGGCGGCGCAGCGGCGACCAGGTCGTGATCCCGGCGCAGAGCAGGGGTGCAGCACCGGCGGGATCGAGGTTGGCCGGCACGCGCAGCACGAAGTGCTCGTCGACGACGATGCGTTCGGAGTAGCCGCCGTAGGTCATGCCGCCGAGGTGCTGGTCGGGGCCGTTGAAGGTGAAGACCTGGTTGGCGCAGAGGTTCTCGCGGTCCTGCCGGCACATCGGGCAGGTGCGGTCGGCGTCGACGAGGCAGCCGACCGCCACCAGGTCGCCGGGCCGGTGCTGCTGCACCGCGGGGCCGATGGCGGCGACCCGGCCGACGATCTCGTGACCCGGCACGATCGGGTAGGTGGTCGGCAGCATGCTCCGCCACTCGTCGCGGGCGGCATGCACGTCGGAGTGGCAGATCCCGCAGAACAGGATGTCGATCTGCACGTCGCGCTCCTGGGGGGCGCGGCGCTGGATGGTGGTGGGGGCGAGCGGCGAACGGGAACTGGCGGCGGCGTAGGCCTTGGTCTTGAGCATCGGTCCGGGGCAGTGTCGAGTGGGGGCGGGCGCAGGGCTCGCGGGGAAGGGACCATGATGGGCGGTTGCGGTCCGAACACCAGCCTGCATCTCCGCACTCCCGATCGGACCACGATGCGCAGGGCGACAGTGCGCAGACGGGGCATGGGTCCGCTCGCATCCTGCTTCCGCGCGGTAACGCCGCAACGCCGAGCACGCGCGGCCGCCGGCGCGCACGCGCGTCGTCGCGCCTCGGCACGCGCCTTGTTGAGTGCGCGCCGTCCGCATCCCCCAACGAGGTCCCGCATGCAACGCCATCCCCTTCGTGCACCGTCCGTGCTGCTGCCCATCGCCCTTGCCGTCGCCGCCGCGATGCCGGCGCAGGTGCCCGACGGCTGGTTCGTCTGGAGCTCGTTCCAGGGCGCCGCCGGCCAGACCGGCATCTTCTTCTGCCATCCGCGAGATCCGCTGACGCCGCTGGTGGCGGTCACCGGCCTGTCGGCCAACCTCGCCTACGATCCGGCCCGCGGCCAGGGCGCCTCGTGCGTCGTCCTGCGGCAGTCCGATGGCGCCCTGCTGGTGGGCGAACGGGCGCCGATGGGGCACAGCGTCGATCTGCACGTGCTCCGGCTGAACGGCAGTGACGTGGTGCACGCGCAGCTGTTCTCGATGGGCACCAGCGCCGGTCAGGGGGAGATCCCGCAATGCGCGCTGCTGCCCGACGGCCGCGTGCTGGTGGCCGCGACCGATCTCGCCGGCGGGCCGCTCGCCCAGTACCTGACCCAGGGCTACAACTGGGAGGGGATCGGCCTGCTGCACCCGGTGAGCGGCGCGATCACGCCGGTGCCGATCGCCAACTTCGCGCAGCTGCCGGGCGTCATCAACGGCCTCACCTGCTCGCCGGACGGCGCCATCGCCTATGTCGGCAACTGGATCTCGAGCACCGCGGGCGACCTGTGGGCGGTGCCGCTGCCGGGCGGCGGGACCGCGACGCAGGTGGCCAGCCTGCCGGCGGGTGTGTCGAACCTGGCCATCGATCAGGACGGCTGCGTGCTGATCGGCACGCTGAACGGACCGCCCAACCTGTTCCGCCACGATCCGCGCACGATGACCACCACGCCGGTGTTCACCAGCAGCGGTCCGCTCAATGCCGTCGCCGTCGAGCAGGTCACCGGCAACTGGCTGCTGGCCACCGCCAATGCCGGCATCCCCGTGCGTTCGCTGCTGTGGATGACGCCCGGCGGCGTCGAGCACCCGCTCCTGAGCCCGAACCTGGCGACGATCTCCGGCGTGGACGTGCACCACAACCCGCGGGCATTCGGCGAGGCGACGCCGGGCGTGGACCGGTATGCCTTCGATCTGCGCGGCGATCCCCTGGGCCTGCCGGAGGCCGGTCAGGGCTTCCGGCTGCGGCTGCGGGCGGAGAACGCCACCCCTGGCGCCGCCCTGCTGCTGCTCGGGCTGCAGCGGACCGTGGCGCCCTTGGTGATCGAGGGCCTGCGGATCCACGTCGACCCCGCCGGGGCGGTGACCAGCGTGGCGTCGTTCGGCGGCAGCCTGGACGTGCCCTTGGGCATCCCGGGCAATCCGGCGTTGCGCGGCATGCGCCTGTTCGCGCAGGCGCTGCTGCTGGAGGCGTCGAGCCAGACCCTGGCGGCGAGCGCCGGCGTGCAGATCACGGTGCTGTGAGTCGTTCCCGTCGAGGCCCGTCATGCGACACCTGCTGCCTGCGTTCGTCGGACTGTGGCTCGGGGCCTGCCTGCTGGGGCAGGAGGCCGTGGTGGAACGGGAACTGCCCGCCGCCGAGGGCTGGCGGGCGCTGCTGATCCACGAGGCCGCGGCCGGCACCTGGTATGCGCGGGTGGCGCCGTGGCTCGAGGCCCACGGCGCGCCGTCGGTGCTGGTGGCCGACGACACCGGCGCCCTGACCGTGCTCTCGGTCTATTCCGGCAAGTGGTCGGCGCGCAGCGTGGTGCCTGACCGGCAATGGCTGGCGCCGTCATGGCCCGCCGACGTCGACCCGCGGGTTCCCGGGGCCGAGGTCTACGCCGCCGGGCGGGCCGGCAACCTGCATCAGGTGACGGTGGTGCCCGAGGCGTTCGGCCAGTGGCGGCTGCAGGCGCGGGAGATCGGCCATCTGCCCGGCGAGGAGGTGCACACCGTCCTGCCGGCGGACCTGCAGCGGGATCGTCCGGGAGACGAGCTGCTGGTGTTCGCCATCTCCGGCGCCGTGTGGCAGGCGGTGCCCGCCGGCGACGGCGGCGCCTTCGAGCTGCGGGCGCTGGGCAGGCTGCCCGGCCGCGTGCGCGACGCGGTGGTGCTCGACGGCGACGGCGGACCGCGGGTGCTGGCGGTGAGCCGCTCGGGCCACCTGCTGGAGCTCTCGTTGGCGGGTGACGGCCTGCGCCAGAGCAGCATCCTGCAGGAACCCATGGGCCTCGGCCGCATCGCCCGGCGGCCGCGCCAGTCCGGCGTCGGCGAGATCGTCTACGTCTGCCGCGACGATGGGCTGGTGCTGCGCCTGCAGGAGGGCCAGGACGGCACCTGGCGCCGCGAGGCGATCCTGGCCGGGGCGCAGGGGCCGCGCGGCTTGGCGGTGGGTCGCTTCCACGCCGATCCGCAGCGCGAGACGGTGGCCGTCTACGGCTACGGCAAGCAGGTGCAGCTCGTGTCCCGCGGTCCTGGTGAGGGATGGCAGTGCGAGACGATCTGGTCGGGCGAGCACCAGGGCCACTGGCTGGTTGCGGGTGAACTGGACGGGCGCAACGGCACCGACGAGCTCATCGGCGTGGGCTTCGGCGGGCAGGTGGTGCTGCTGTGCCGGCCGCCGGGTTTCGCGCTGCCCGGCGTCGCGCTGCCGGCGCCGCCTGCCGGTGGCGATCGTCGGGACCGACGACGAATGGGACCTGCGCCTCGACCTGCCCCACGGCGCGCCCTACGACCCGTGGCTGACGCTGGTGAGCCGGTGCCTGCCGCCGATCGGACAGGCCAGCGCCGAGACGCCGCGGGACATCGCCGTGAGCCCCGCCTTGCGCGAACTGGTGGAGCGCGCTGTGGCCGAGCCGGACGAGGCCCGGCGCGAGGCCCTCTACCCCGGCATCCAGGCCTGCCTCGACGAGGACGTGCCGCTGGTGCCGCTCTACAGCCCACGCCGCCTGGCGATCCTGCGGGCCGGGTTGCCCCGGCCCGTGCTCACGCCGGACCTCTACCGGCTCGACGCGAGCTGGCTCACCGATCGATGAGGGGCGTGGCGCACGCGGCTACAGCACCTGCCGCGTGCAGCCGTTCACCATCGCCGTGCCGCTGACCGGATCGAAGCCGGCGGCCTGGTGCAGGACCGAGATCCCCGCCAGGATGCCGCGCGAGTTCGCCGGGATCGTCAGCACCTGGAACGCCTGCCCGCCGACGGTGAAGTTGATGCCGAGCGTCGTCATCGTGCCGAGGTTCAGGCACGCCACGCCGGTGGAGCCCGGCAGGAACACGCTGACCGGCAGCTCGGGCCCGAAGGTGCCGAAGTCCATGAGGAAGAACACCGGCGTGCCGTCGGGCGTGCCGGTCTTGAACCAGCGGCCGCTGATGTCGTCGGCGCGGCCGGCGTTGAGCGGCGGGTTCTGCGCGTCCGGATGCAGGCCGGACGCCATGCTCGCCGTGCCCGGCGGCAGGTTGCTCTGCGTGGCCGTGGTCTGGTTGGTGATCGTGCCGGCGACGCCGGTGGCGCCGTTGACGAGCGGCTGGATCTTCCACATGCGCGGCGTGACCGTGTAGAGCGGGCCGCTCGGCAGGGACGGCACGTACCAGCCGCCGTTGCCCGCCTGTTCCGGCGGCGAGGTCGGATGCGCGAAGCCGGGCAGGTCGAAGAAGCCCGAGGTCACGTTGACGAAGTAGAGCGCGTGGCACGACATGCCATCGGTCGGCCAGGTGCCGGTGGCCGGCTGCGGCAGGCCGACGGCGACGAAGACGTCCTGGCCAGCGGGCGCCAGCACCGGCGTCGTGAAGTTGGCGGTGAGCACCCAGGCCACGGCGCCGGTGGCGGTCGACGCCGGCGTCGGGAACGGACCGGCGGTGGCGAGCGGCGTGATGGCCAGCGGGTAGTTGGCGGCGGCCGGGTCTTCGCCGTAGACCAGGATGTCGAAGGTCTCGGGCGTCGTGCCGATCTGGTCCTGCAGGACGGCGTAGAGCCCGACGATCTCGCGCATGCCCGGGGTCGCCGGGTTGACGCCCCAGCCCGCGTAATGGTCGGCGTCGATGCGCAGGTACGCGGTGCTCGGGTTGGTGTTGGGCAGCGCGGTGCTCCCGCGCGAAGTGAACGACGTGTCGGTGTTGTTGAGGATGCCGAGAACGTCCTGGCCGAGGCAGGGCAGGACGACGATGCCGGCGATGAGGCCGGCGCGGATCACGCTGTGCATGGAGTCCTCCGCGATGGGGAACGGAAGGCACCGGGACCGAGGCGATCCCGGCCGGGGGCGGATCGTAGCCGGAAGGTCGCAGTCGCTGGCGCGGCCGTTCGCTGTCGGAACAAGTAAGACGGGATTTCGGCCCATGGCATCGCTGGCTTCGTCGTCGGCGATGGTGTGCGGCGGCGGGGCGGTCAAGGCCATCTCCGGTGGACCCGATATGCGGGCCACACCACAAGCCCGGGATTCCCGGGGGAGATGCAACCGTGATGCGACACCTGCTTGCGGGCGCGATGGCGCTCGTGCTTGGACCCGTTCTGGCCGCTCAGGCCACCCTGACGATCAGCCCGAAGCCGCCGACGGCGGGGACGGTGGCCATCGTCACCTACTCGAACCCGGCGCTGCACGGCCAGACCGTGACCGTGACCATCGACAACGGCGGCTCGCCGGCGAGCGTGCAGACCCTGCAGATCACCCTGGACGCCGACGGCAATGGCTCGAAGGGCTGGCTGGTGCCCTGGTGGACCTGGGCCAGCCTCAACGCACCCGGCGTGGTGCAACAGAACACCAGCATCGTGTTCCCGCCTGAATAGGTGCCGTTCGCGACGCTGCTCGATGGAACCGGTGATCCGGCGCCGGGACCGGGTCAGCGACGGCGGGCCACCCGCAGCAGGTTGTTGACGGCGATCTGCCGGTGGGACAGGGCCTCGGCATCCAGTTGCGGTGCGGCCATGAGCGCCGCGGCGCCGTTCATGGCCAATTGCGTGAGTTGACCGGCGGCCTCGATGCGGCGCTCGTCGGGTTGGGTGGCGTCGGTCAGCAGTGCGTAGGCGGTGGACACCGTGTCGTCTACGGCCCCCGGGCGACCCTGGATCGTGCCGTCCAGCACCGCGGCGATGTGCACGAGCCCCAGGGTGGCGACCTGCGCCAGGGCCGGCTGGTTGGTCTCGCGGCGTACCGCCTGCAGGGCCTCGATAGCGCTGGTGATGCTGCCCACTACGCGGCCCATGCCCGACAGGCGGTGTTCCGCGGGCTGGTCGGGCCGCGCCAGCAGTTCCAGCGCCATCGGGTAGGTCATGGTCAGCCGGCTGTCGCGGCCCTCGGGCCAGACCAGGTAGGCGCCGAAGGTGGCCGCGGCCAGGACCAGGGCACCACCGAGGATGCCGGCGGCGCGCGACCAGCGGCGGGGGGCCGCCACCGGCGCGGTCGCGCGGGCCACGTGGGCCTCCACCCAGGCGGCGGACGGCGGCGGCAGGGCTGGCCCGGCGGCCAGTTCCAGCAGCATCCGCTCCGAAGTGGCGCGATCGGACTGGTCGAGGTCCAGGCGCGCCACCAGGTCGTCGAAGGCGGGATCGAAGGTCGGATCCACGGTCGGATCGGGGCGGGAGTCGTCGGGAGGGCGAGTCATGGCGACGCCTTGCGGGGCTTGTTGGGGTTGCGGTCTCGGGAACTCGGGGGACGGCCGGTCTTGGGTCGGCCGGGTTTCGGGCGGGCAGCGGACGCCTTCGGCGGACTGGTCGGCGGCCGGGCCGGGAGGACGGTGCCAGGCGGGATGTCGGGGGCAGGGTCACCCTCGGGTGCGAGCAACTGCTGCACCTCCGCCTCCGCCTCGCGCCAGAACGGCGAATCGAGCTTGGCCAGGACGCCCCGCAGCTTCTTGCGGCCGTTGGTGCGGCTGACGTAGATCGAGTTGCAGGACGTGTTGAAGCGCGCCGCCAGTTCCTCGACGTTGCCGGTGCCGCCGGCCTCCAGGTCGGCCAGCACCACCCAGCGCTGCATGCGCGGCAGTTCCTGGATGCAGGCGTGCAGTTCGCGCAGGATCCGGACCTGCTCGGGCGTGCCCTGGATCTCCAGGTCGGGGTCGTAGCTGGGCACCGCCCCCGGCATCTGGGCCTCGAGGGCCTCGGTCAGGGAGACGAACTGGCTCTTGCGCCGCAGGCGGACCCCGGCGAGGCGCCGGCCGCAGTTGCGGGCGATGGTGAGGAACCAGCCGACCAGGGTCCCCTTGGCGAGATCACAGCTGGAGGCCGACCGCCAGGCCCGATGGCTCGCCTGGCTGATGACCTCGTCGATGTCCTGGCTGTCCAAGGTCTTGTGGAACTCCCTCTGCAGGGCGGTTCTTACGATGGTGCCGTAGTCGGTGAGCAGGCGCCGAAGTCCCTCCTGGTCCTGGTGGACCAGGAGTCGGAGGGTTTCGGCGTCGCGTTCGGAGGCGCGACCGGTTGGCATCACGGAAGAAGGTTCCTGCACTACAAGTACCCCAGCGACTTAACGGATCCGGCCGGATTTTCGGGTTCGGGGAGTCCGCGCGAGGGGGGCACACCACGTCGGAACCGGGAATTCCGAAAATCCGCGCCGCCGCCGTTAAGAAAACGACAAGGGCAGGGGTACTGGGGGTGGCGACACCTGGGTCGCCGCATTCGCCCCCCCTTTGCTCCTCACCGTCATGCTGGCGATCCCCTCCCCCGACGTCCTCATGAACCTGTTCGCCAGCGCGGCGCAGGTGTTCGGCCTGATCCTGGTCTGCCTGAGCGGCGGCCTGTTCGCCCGCCGACGGATGCCGGGTGGCGGTGGCCCGGCCCAGGCGGCCTCGCCGTGGCCCCTGCGGCTGGCGCTGCTGGGGCTGCTGATGGTGTCCGGCGGCTGGCTGCTCTACCACCTGCACGTGGTGGACCTGCGGAACCAGCGGCTCGCCGCCAACACCCTGCGTTCGTCCCAGGAGGGCGGCAAGAAGGTCGGCGACGCCTCGCTGAAGACGCTGTCGTTCAGCGGCCAGACGGCGCACCCGCGCGGCATCGCCACCGAGGCGATGCAGGAACGGCTGCGGCGGGGCGAGCCGATCAACCTGGTGGACGTGCGCGAGCCCGAGGAGGTCGAGATGGGGCGGATCGCCGGCGCCTGGCACCGGCGCTATCCGGACCTGCAGCAGGATCGCACCGGGCTGGTGCTGCCCGACCGGCCGACCGTGCTGGTGTGCGAATCGGGCAACCGCAGCTCCGAACTGTGCGACTACTTCTTCGAGCAGGGCCTCGTCACCAGCTTCATGGTCGGCGGCTACGAGAAGTGGAAGGCCGAGGGCCGGCCGATGCAGGGCGAACTGGATGGCGGCAGCGACCTGCGGGCCCTGCCCGACTTCCGCAACAAGGCGGTGCTGCTGGACACGCCCGAGGCAGTGGCCCTGTTCCAGCAGGAGAACGCGCTGTTCGTCGACGTGCGCTACCCCAAGGAGTTCGAGCAGGAGCACCTGCCCGGCGCGGTGAACGTGACCCTGCGCAAGATGCGCAGCGACGAGGTGGACGCGGCGCTGGCGGCGCTGCCGAAGGACCGGCCGATCGTCGTGCCGTGCTACGACAAGCGCAGCTCGTTCTACGCGCTGATCCTGGGGCTGCGGCTCGACCGGCTGGGCCTCGACTTCCGCGGGCGCTACACCGTGCCGCACGAGTTCGTGCTGCCGAAGGCCGACAGCGCCTGGGTGGCGCAGTGGCGGGAGACCCAGGCCGAGCGGACGCTGTTCGGCGAGGTCCGCGGCGCCCTGCTCGGCGGGCTGCTCTGGCTGCGCGAGCGCCTCGGTGGGCTGGCCCTGGCGATCCTCGCCGCCGCCGTGCTGCTGCGGCTGCTGCTGGCGCCGCTCGGCGTGAAGGCCGACCGCGACGGCATCGTGCAGCGGCAGGGCCGCGCCGAGCTGAAGGCGCTGCGGGCGCGGCTCGGACAGGATCCGGTGCGGTTGCGGCGGGCGATGATGGATTGGTTCCGCCGGCACCGCCTGACCCCGGGCCGCAACGTGCTCGGCACCCTGCTGCAGCTGCTGGCCTTCACCGCGCTGTTCGCGGCGATCGAGCGCGCCTGCGCCGGCAGCGGCGAGCGCTTCCTGTGGTTCCCGCTGGGCGAGCCCGATGCCATCCTGGTGCTGCCGTTGCTGTCGGCCGGGCTGCTGCTGGCCATCGTCCGCCAGCAGGCGAGCGCCAGCTCCATGCGATCCTGGGTGCTGGGGCTCGGTTTCGTCGGGCTGATCACCGCGCTGGTGCTGACCTGCCGCGCCGGCACGCAGCTCTACCTGGTGGTGAGCTTCACGGCGCTGTGGCTCCAGGGTGCCCTAGTGCGGCGCCGGCTCGAGCGCGGCAGCCGGCGGCAGCGCTCGGCCCGGACGGCGGCGGGCATCCTGCCGCTGGCTGCGGTGGCGGACCGGCCCGAGGTCGGCGGCAAGGCCAGCCGGCTCGGCGCCATGCTGCGGGAGGGGGTGCCGGTGCCCGACGGCGTCGTGATCGTCGAGGGCCACCAGCCGACCGAGGCCGAACTGGACGGCCTGTACCGGCGGCTCGGCGGGCAGCCGCTGGCGGTGCGCAGTTCGGCGCGGGGCGAGGACGGCAGCGAGCGCAGCTTCGCCGGCGAGTTCCGCACCCTGCTGCACGTCGCGCGCAGCGGGTTGCGCGACGCGATCGCCGCGGTGCGGCGCAGCTACGGCGGCCGCGGCGGCGGCGTGGTGATCCAGCGGATGGCCCCGGCGGAGTTCGCCGGCGTGATGTTCACCGAGGACCCGGCCCACGCCGGCCAGGTGCTGGTGGAGATGGTCGAGGGGCTCGGCGAGAGCCTGGTGTCCGGCACCGCGACGCCCACCGAGCACCGCTTCCGGCGGGCCAGCGGCGAGGCGGTCGGCGCCGAGGCGCCGTTCGACCTCGGGCCGCTCCTGGAACTCGGCCGGCGGCTGGAACGGGCGTTCGGCGTGCCCCAGGACATCGAGTGGGCCAGGGTCGGCGGTCGCTTCGTGCTGCTGCAGAGCCGCGACGTGACCCGGCGGGCCGGCGACGGCCAGGGCCCGGTGGGGGTGCGCGAGGCCGAACGGGCGCGCCTGCTGGCGCTGGCGGGAGTGCCCGGAACGTCGCCGGCCGGCGAGCCGGTCTTCGCCAGCGGCGACTACGCGGCGCTGCTGCCGGAGCCCTCGCCCTACAGCCTGGAGCTGATGCAGGCGATCTGGGCGCCGGGCGGCACCGTCGATCTGGCCTGCCGCCGGATCGGCCATCGCTACCGCGCCGGCGAGGACGCCCGGCCGTTCGTGCAGTCGGTGTTCGGCCGCTGCATGGTCGATCTGCGCGAGGAGCGCAGCCGGGTCGCGGCCTCGGCCCGCGGCGGCATGCAGCTCGGCACTCGCGCCGAGTCGATCGACGCGGCGTTCACGAACGACTTCCTGCCGGAGTTCACGCGCCAGGCCCGCCTGCGCGCGGCGATGGACCTCGGCCGGCTCGAGGACGGCGAACTGCACGAGCTGCTGGCGGCGACGCGGCGGCGCTTCCTGGAGTCGACCTACGTCGAGGCGGAGGTGATCAACCTCGCCGCCGAGAGCTACCTCGGCGCGGCGCGGCAGCGGCTCACGGCCGCCGGCGTCGATGCGGCGGCGGTGCTCGGCCATGGCGTCGTCACGGTGGTGCAGCGGGCCTTCGATCTGCTGGCCGGACCGCTGCCGGCGGCGATGCGGTCGGCGGCCTTCGTGCGCGCCTTCGGCCACCGCTCGCGCCACGACTTCGAACTGGCGGCGCCCCGCTACCAGGAGGATGCGGCGACGGTGGCGGCCCTGGCCACCGCCAGCGGTTCGACGCCGGCCCGGCCGGCGGGCCAGGCGCCGGAGCTGCCGGGCGGTCGCCTGCTGCGGCTCAGCGTCGCGCGCGCGCGCCGCTTCCAGGAGCTGAAGGAGGCCGGCAAGGACGCGGCCATGCACGACCTGGCCCTGCTGCGCTCGGTGCTGCTGGAGATCGGCCGGCGGACGGGCCTCGGCGAGCTGGTCTTCCACCTGCACGACGCCGAGGTGGCGCGCCTCGCCGAGCCGGAGTATCCGGCCGAGGCGCGGCGGCTCGCCGCTGGGCGTCGCGAACGGCTGGCGCTGCTGCGGCAGGTGCCGGTGCCGGACGAGGTGTCGGCGCAGGACCTGGAACGCCTCGGCGAGCAGCTGCCGCTGCCGGCGATGGCGCCCGGCGGGCTGCGCGGCGCCCGCGTCGCCGGCGAGGGCGAGGTGGTCGGCCGGGTGGTGGTGCTGCAGGAACCCCACGACCTCGGCCGCCTGCAGCGCAGCGACGTGCTGGTGGTGCGCTGCACTGATCCGTGCTGGCTGCCGGCGTTCGGCCGCGTCGCCGGGCTGGTCACCGAGATCGGCGGCTGGCTGTCGCACGCGGCGATCCAGGCCCGCGAGCATGGCCTGCCGGCCATCGTCGGCGTGCGCGGCGCGACCTCGCAGCTGCGCGACGGCGATCTGGTGCGGTTGCACGCGGACGGCAGCATCGAGCGGCTGCGCGACCGGCGTAGCCACGAGCGGCAGCCGATGCCGGTGCCGGTGCCGGTGCGGCTGCGGCTCGGCGAGGCCGAGGTGGGTGGCCGCCTGCTCGACCTGCACGAAGGCGGTGCCGCCGTGGCCTGGGACCGCCAGGGGCCGCCGGGGCAGCAGACCATGCACGTGGTGCGCGACGGGCTGGCGCTGCCGGCGGTGGTTGCCTGGACCAACTGCACGCGCTTCGGCGTGCGCTTCGCCGCACCGCTGTCGGCGCCGCAGCGGCAGTTCCTCGGGCTGCCGCCGCTGCGCGAAGGCGAGTAGGCCCGGCCGCGCGGGGCTCAGCCCGCGGCCATCTGGGGCACCTGGCCCGCACCGGCCTCGCGCCGGTGGACCAGGACCTGCTCCAGGGCCAGGGCCGCCGTTTCGACCACGGCCTCCAGGGGGATGTCGGTCATGCAGCGACCGCGTGGACTGGCGATGCAGCCGGTCCGGTGCATGGCGGCGAAGCAGCGGCTCATGCAGTGCAGGCACGGCAGGCCGTCGGCCTGCACCACGTGCACCACCGCGCCCGGATGCACGAAGCGCTGCGGCGTGGCCAGGGAGAACAGGGTGACGCAGGGCACGCCGGCGGCCTGCGCGTAGTGGAACGGCCCCGAGTTGTTGCCGAGGAACAGGTCGCAGGCGGTCAGCACCGCCGCGGTCTGCCGCAGGGTCAGCCGGCCGACCAGGTCGGTGCCGACCGGGAGCCGTTCCTGCACGCCGATGCCGACCACGCTGGCGCCGGCCTCGTGCAGGATCCGCGCCACCTGGTGCCAGCGTTCCACCGGCCAGTGCCGCAGCGGATCCAGGAAGTCGGCGCAGATCGCCACCCGCGGCACGCGCGGCAGGCGCAGGTGCCGCAGGATCTCGAAGTCCTGGGTGTGCAGGTGCAGCCGCGGCCGGCGGTCGCTGGGGGTGACCCGGGCGTAGCTGCACAGGTGGTCGATCAGGCTCGGCATCGCCTCCAGCCGGCCGTACTCCGCCACCGGCATGTGCGTGAACAGCCGCACCGGCACCGTCACGTCGGGCACCAGGTCGGCGGCCGGCGCGCCGTGCACCTGCGGATGGAACTGCAGGTTGCCAGGGCGGCCGCGGAGCCAGATGCGGGCGTCCGGGCCGTGCCGTTCGCGCAGGCCGAGCAGCATCGGATCCATGCACAGCAGGTCGCCGAAGCCCCAGGGGCCCTGCAGGTCGACCAGGATGTCGGTCACTCAGGCCTCCTGGCCGACGAACACCGCGTCGAGGGACTGCTCGATGGCCTGCAGCGCGGCCTGCGGCACCTTCTGCAGCAGCCGCTGCCGCGCCATCGGCACCAGTTCCAGCTCGCGGGCGACGACGATGGCGCTGGCCACGGTCTCGGTGCGCTGCGCGCCCAGCTCGACGGCGTGCAGCAGGGCCGCCAGGCTCTGCCGCTTGTCGCCGGAGTCGTAGAGCGTCACGCCCAGGTCGGCCCAGGTCTCGGCGTCGGGCTGGGCGCCCTCCTGCTGGCCCTTGCCCAGCGCCGCCAGGAACGCATGCCGCGCCTCGCCGAGATCGCCCTGGGCGAAGTAGCGCCGCGCCACGGCAGCGATCGCCGCCGGCTCCATCCACTGCAGGTAGACCCGCGCGTCGGCGTCGGTGCGGCGGAACACGCGGCCCTCGGCGTCGCGGAACGCGCCGTGGCCGGAGTTCTCGTGGCACGGGTCGCACCAGCCGAAGTCGGTGCAGTGGAAGAACTCGCCCATCGCCGGCAGCGGCCGGCAGTCGGCGATGGCGGTGATGTTGCCGAAGCTGTTCCTACGCTCGGTCAGGTGGTACTGGCAGTTGTAGATGCCACCCTCGGGATCGATGTTGACCCAGGCCGAGGTGCAGTCCATCGCCTGCTTCGTGCGGCGGTCGAACGGCGCGCCCATGTGCGTGCCGCGGAACTCGTTGAACTGGTAGAGCAGGCCGCGGCGGTCGGCGAGCTGGACGAGCTGCTGCAGGTTGCGGTCGTGCTCGTCGTCGCGGAAGTGCGGGAACTTCTGCAGGTTGACCATCGAGAAGGTCGGCTGCTCGACGATGCCGGAGTCGCGGAGCCGCTCGGCCTGCTGCAGCCACTTGTCGGGCGCGATGAACTTCGGATGGTAGGTGTGGAAGCTGGTCTTGAAGCGCTTGCCGCGCGCGTTCATCTCCCGGGCCAGCGCGTCGATGTCGAACGTCAGGTTCGACGTCATGTCGAGGTCGTAGCCCTCCAGGTGGCTGGCGATGAAGGCGAAGTCCTTGTGCAGCGACGGCTCGCCACCGGTCAGGATCAGCGGGTGCTCGGGGCGCACCGGGAATGCGTTCAGGCTGTCGACCCACTGCCGGCCGCTCAGCTCGCGGTAGCGGCCCCAGGGCTTGCGCGGCTTGCCCGGCACCATCGCCGGCTTCTGGATGCAGTAGTCGCAGGCGAAGTTGCAGCGCGCCGTCAGGTAGG
>CAZMGG010000008.1:0-4580 GCA_964565715.1 uncultured candidatus Brocadiaceae bacterium
CGTACCTGCGCATCAGCGAGGGCTGCGACCACAAGTGCACGTTCTGCGCGATCCCGTCGATGCGCGGCCGCAACCGCAGCAAGCCCATCGACGTGCTGGTGGAGGAGGCGCGCATGCTGGCGGCGTCGGGCGTCAAGGAGCTGGTGGTGGTGGCCGAGGACAGCACCGCCTACGGCCTCGACCTGTTCCGCCGCCGCGCCCTGCACGAGCTGTTGGAGCGCCTGGCCGAGGTCGACGGCATCCGCTGGATCCGCGTGATGTACGCCTACCCGCACACCGTCGGGCCCGAGCTGACCACGGTGCTGCGCGAGAACCCCAAGCTGGTCAAGTACCTCGACATCCCGATCCAGCACATCAGCGGGCCGATGCTGCGGGCGATGAAGCGCGGCGTCTCGAGCCAGCAGGTGCAGGACATCCTCTGGCGCCTGCGCGACGAGGTGCCGGGCATCGCCGTGCGAACCACCTTCATCGTCGGCTTCCCCGGCGAGACCGAGCAGGACTTCCAGGAGCTGCGCGACTTCGCCGCCGCGTTCCGTTTCGAGCGGATGGGCGCGTTCACCTATTCGCGCGAGGAGGGCACGCCGTCCCACGACCTGCCCGACCAGGTCGACGAGGACGTCGCCGAGGCGCGGCGTGCCGAACTGATGAGGCTGCAGAAGTCGGTGATGGACGGCTTCCAGGCCTCCCTGCTGGGGCGCACCGTGCCGGTCCTGTTCGACGGCTGGGCCCAGGACGGCGAGGCGCTGCTCGGCCGCACCTTCGCCGACGCCCCGGAGGTCGATTGCACGGTCCGGCTGCCGAAGACCGACGCCGTGCGGCCCGGCGACCTGGTGCCGGTGCGCATCACCGCCGCGCGCGACTACGAGTGGGACGGCGAGCTGGCCGCGGAGACCGGGGCGTGAACCTGCCCAACGCCATCACGCTGTCGCGGCTGGTCATCACTGCCGCGGTCTTCGTGTGCCTGGAGCTGGCCGAGGGGGGCCCGGACGCCGCCGACCCGGCGCTCACCTGGATCGCCTTCGTGCTGTTCCTGATCGCCGCCTTCACCGACTTCCTGGACGGCTGGCTGGCGCGGCGCTGGCAGATGGTGACCGCGCTCGGCCGCGTCGCCGATCCGTTCGCCGACAAGGTGTTGATCGCCGGCTCCCTGGTCACCCTGCTGCAGTTCCCCGCCGCCACCGCCGTGCTCAGCACCTGGTACGTGGTGGTGGTCATCGCCCGCGAGTTCCTGGTCACCGCCGTGCGCGGCGTCGTCGAGGCCAGCGGCCAGCCCTTCCCGGCCGATCGCCTCGGCAAGTGGAAGATGGTCAGCCAGTGCTGGACCGTCGGCGCGTTGATGACGATGGTCGCCGGCACCGACATCTGGGTCTGGGCGGCGCAGTGGGGCCTCTGGGTCAGCCTGGTGCTGACCGTCGTGTCGGGCGTCAACTACGTCTGGAAGGCCCGCGCCATCCTGTTCGCCGGGTGAATCGATGGGCCCCGCCGACCGCATCCGCTGGCTGCTGATCACCTCGGGCGGCCTCGGCATGTCGCCGGTGGCGCCCGGCACCTTCGGCACCCTTGGTGGCGTGCTGCTGGCGGTGCTGGTGCAGGCCACCTGCCCGGTCGTGGCGCTGCCCTGGGTCCTGCTCGGGCTCGCTGTCGGCCTGTTCGCCTTCGGCTGCACCACCACGGCCTTCGTCATGCGCGTGTTCCAGCGCGAGGACCCGGGCCCGTTCGTGCTCGACGAGGTGGTGGGTTACCTGGTGACCGTGGGGCTCTACGCGGCGCTGGTGGCGCCGCCGACGCCGGTGGGCCACATGGTCGCGTTCTTCCTGTTCCGGGCGTTCGATGTGATCAAGGTGCAGCCGGCCCGTCGCCTCGAGGACCTGCCCGGAGCACTCGGCATCATGGCGGACGACGTGATGGCAGGTGTCTACTCCGGGCTCGGCCTCTGGCTGCTGCTGCCCCTGCTCGGCTGGTGATCGAGGACCCACATCCATGGCACGCAAGTCTGGCAACAAGACCGGCAAGGTCGGCCTGAAGCTGGCGCTCGGCGCCGGCGCGGTCGGTTTCGTCGGCGCCTTCCTGGTCGGCGCGCTGGTGCTGCAGAACCTCAGCGCCGGTGACGACGACAAAGCGATCCAGAAGGCCTGGCTGCTCACCGCCATGCTGTCCCTGGTGGTCGGCATCGCCGCCGCCGGCGTCGCCTGGGTGCAGGGCGCCCAGATCGGCACCCGCATCACCGACCTCGGCCTGGCGGTGGCCAAGCTCGGCCGCGGCGGCACCGAGGTGAAGGTGCGCTTCCGCGGCAGCGACGAGGTCGGCGCGCTCGGCCGCGCCCTGCAGTACCTGGCCAGCGACCTGGCGTCGCTGCTGAAGGAGCAGGATGGCGGCGGCGGCGCCACCGCCTCCATGGATCCGCTGGTGCGGCAGTTCCGCGACCGCAGCCTGCCGCAGCAGCTCGGCCCCGTGTCCGGCTACGAGCTCGACGGTGCGCTGAGCAAGGGCTCCCGCGGCGGCCTCGACTACTACGACCTGGTGACCGCCGAGGGCCAGAGCGTGCTCTACCTGGTCAGCGGCGAGGGCTCCGGGCCGCTGGCCGTCGTCGCCTGTCGCATGGCCCGCGACGAACTGCAGCGCGCGCTGCAGCAGGGCGCCACGCCGCGCAAGGCGCTGGCCCACGCCAACAAGGTCATGCACCAGAACCTGCCGAAGGGCGTCTGCGCCAAGGCCACCCTGCTGCTGCTGGGCGCCGACGGCGCCAAGCTCTACCAGGCCGGGTCCCGGTCGCCGCTGCTGATCTGCACCCGCGGCCAGGTGCTGGAACTGGCCGCCGAGGGGCTGGCGCTGGGCCTCGACGACGGCCCGGTGTTCGAGAAGGCCCTGCGGCCGCAGGAGATCCAGACCGCGCCGGGCATGCGCTTCGTCCTGTCCAACGACGCCGGCCTGCGCCTGGACGGCTTCCTCGAGCTGCTCGGCGCACATTCCGCCAAGCACACCGCCATGTTCATGAACATGACGCTGGGCACGCTGGAACAGGACGCCGGCGAGGGTGGCCTGCGCGAGGACGTGGTCCTGCTGACCGCCAAGAAGCAATGACGGCGCCCCGCGACTTCCAGGAGCTGATCGAGGCGATCTACTACGAGCGCGACGCGGCCCGCGGCGTGCCCGGCACGCTGCTGTGGTTCGTCGAGGAGGTCGGCGAACTGGTCCGCGCCATCCGGCGCGGCGAGCGGGACAACCTGGAGGAGGAGTTCGCCGACGTCTACGCCTGGCTGGCGACGCTGGCGTCCCTGCACGACGTCGACCTGGAGGCGATCGGCCGGGCCAAGTACGGGCAGGGCTGCCCGCGCTGCCGGAAGACCCCCTGCGGCTGCCACTGAGCCAGACCGTCCATCATGCCCAACGTCTACTTCGAGCTGACCGAGGAATTCAACCGGGACGGGACGGTGGCGGTGCTGAGCTCGGGTCAGGCGGTCGTGTGGTATCGACTGGCGATGATGAGCAAGGATGGCGACTGGATCGTCCGGGAGGACGACGCGGCCTGCGCTCGCATCCGCCAGGTCCTGTCGCGACGCGGGGCACGCTATCGGCCCGGCGCGCCGCTGGCGGTTCCTTGGTTGCAGGGCGGTTGGTCGAGCCACTTCGAGTTCCTGGATGCAAGGGGATCGCGCGTCCGGTGCGACTTCGTGTCACGGCCGCCGCGGCTGTCCGCCGTCGCCTGCCAGGCGCAGTTCCAGCGGCCGCCCAGGCCCGGCGAGCCGGCTGTCGTCGATCTGCCGTCGTTGCTGTTGCTCAAGCAGACGCAGCGCGCCAAGGACTACCCCATCCTCGGCGCCCTGGCGCGCCTGCTGGGTCCTGCACAGGAACTGGAGTTCACGACCGATCCGGATCGCGTCCTCGAACTGGCGGGAGCGCACGGCGACAACAGCCCGCGTGAGGCGGTGCAGGTGGCTCGCCAGGGCGGCAGCCGCGATGCCGTGGTCGTGGCCCTGGCCCGCGAGGCCGATCGGTTGCAGCAGCAGGATCGCGTGCGCGTGCAGGCCTACCTGCAAGCCGGCGCGGCCTATCTGCGGGCGTTCCAGGACGAAGGCCTGGGGGCCCTGGCGCTGGATCAGGCGCATCCCCGAGTCGTGGCCCTGGCCGAGCGGCTGCTGCCGGCTACGCTCCCCTGAGCAGATGGAACTACTCTCGGAGGACGACCGGAGTCTCGCCGGCATGACCCGAGCCGAACTCGAGGCGGCGTGGGATCTGTGGTTCGAGCTGGCGCAGCACACCAACGACTTCGACGAGCCCTACACCCACGGCGTCTTCCAGGGCGTCCAGCTCGTACCGATGGGAACGGCCGGTGCCGACGGGTCGGACCAGCCGAGCCGGGGTGCTGCGGCCGATGGACGCGGCTCCGACGCGGACTGAACCGGTCGGCGGCCGGCCTTTCGCGAATCATCGGCGGGGTGGCCCGTAGGGCGCCGCTCCCGTGCCCTAGAGTGCCATGCCGGACCTGATGACCGACCCCGAAGCAGCCCCTGCCAGCCCCGCGCCGCCGCTGCCCGACTGGGAGTCGTTCTATGCGAGCTACCGGAAGCCCGGCTACGTGC
>CAZMGG010000008.1:4680-62945 GCA_964565715.1 uncultured candidatus Brocadiaceae bacterium
GCTTCCAGACCGTGGCGGACCTGATGGCCGCGCTCGGCGCGCCGGTGTCGGCGGGCGCGGCGGTGTGGTCCGACCTGGCAGCAGGGCGGGCCGTGGCGGGAACACCGCCGCCCGCCGTGGAATCCGACGCCGAACCGCCGCGCCGGCGGCTGCCGCCGCCGCTGCCGAGCCGCGATCCCTACGAGAAGCTGCGGACCTCGGCGCAGCAGGCGATGCGGCAGGCCGCGGCGGTGGCGCGGGACGCGGCCAGCGGCGCCCAGGCCCTGCTGGAGAAGGCGAGGGAGCGGCAGGCCGTGCAGCGCGCGCGGGCCCAGCACCGGCGGGCCCGGCGGATGGCGGAACGGCTGCGCCGGCAGGCCGAGCGCGACGCCCGGCGGGCCGCCCGCGGGGCGGGGCGACGACCCTCCGGCGTCGGGGCGGCGCTGCTCACACTTGGCCTTGTCACGCTGGTGCCGCTCGTCATGCTGTCGCGCACCGTCGAGCCGTCGGTGGTCGTCACGATGGACAGCGAGGCCGACTATCGCCTGCTCGAGGCGCAGCGACTGCGTTCGCTGCTGCCGACGGCGTACCAGGACCTGGTGCGGCTGTCGCCCCCGGCGTGGCTGGGGAGTCCGGCGCGGGCCCGGGCCGAGGAGCACCTGCAACGGCACCTGGCCGAGTTCGGCACCAAGGCGCCGCTGTCGTTCGCGGCGATCGCAGCGTTGCCGGAGCCGTTCCCGGCCTTCGGCGGCATGGTGGTGCTGGGGCCCGACGAGCCCGGCCCGGTGCTGGCCCTGCTCGAACAGGTGGCCCGCGGTGCGGAGGATCCCCAGCTCGAGGCCGCCGTCCGGGCCGCCGGCCGCCCGGCGCTGGAGTTCGCGGCCATGCAGCTCGAGGGCGAGTCGATGCTGGACGAGGCGAGCGTGACGCGGGCCTCGCGCCTGCACGGCCTGCTGCGGCGGCTCACCGGCTTCGAGGGCATCGTCCTCTACGAACACGGCGCGCTGGCCGAGGTCGTCCAGCAGAACCGGGCTGTGGGGCATCTGTGGCGCTGGTTCCTGTTCGAGTTCGCCCGGACCGACGAGGCCTGGGCCCGCTACACCACGCTGCGCGACCGCTGAGCCGCGCTTGAGCCCGGGCCACTGGTTTTCCCGCCGGTCCCGATGGCGCCGTCAGGCCGATGGCAAGGCGTGTTCCGCCGCATGAGGGCCGGCCCATGTCGCCGACGCCGGAGCGGCGCCGGCGGGAGACTGCCGAGAAACGCCGCAGTGTCGCAGCACTTCCCCAATGGCGCGCCTGCCACCGACCGCTCCGCCGAGACCGGCACCTCCTTCCTCGAGGTCCTGCTGGCCATGGTGCTGGTGGCGATCGCGCTGGCCAGCGTGGCCGGCAGCATCGGCAGCAACCTGAAGGCCAATGCGCGTTCGCAGACCATCACCCACGGCTCGCGCTTCCTGCAGGAGGTGCTCGCCTCCATCGACATGCAGACCTACGACGCGCTGCTGACCATGAACGGCAACATCTTCTACGACACCGGCGTCGCCAGCAGCGCGCGGCTGCGCGTGGACTACACGGCGGCGACGATCGCCGTCGACCTGATCGAGGTCACCGCCGTGCTGCGCGACCAGCGCACGGGGCGGGAGCTGACCCGGGTCGGCTTGCTGAGGAGCCGGCGATGAGCCGCGACGGAGGCGTGCGCCGGCAGCGGGGCTTCACCATCGTCGAGGTGGTGGCGGCGATGACGGTCATGGCCATCGTCGGCCTGTCGCTGATGCAGTTGATCCGGATCAGCCACGGTGGCGCCAGGGCCACCGCCGACATGACCCGGAGCTGGGGTGGCCTGCGCAAGGCGAGCGGCATGATGGCGGACGACCTGGCCCAGTCCGCCGCGACGAAGATGACCCTGGCCACGGTCAACGGCGAGCAGCAGGTGACCTTGCAGCAGCCGGTGGCGGTGGCGGGCGGCGCGGTGACGTGGGGCGCCTGCGACCTGGCTCAGCCGGTGGCCACCCGCATGCGGCCCGGTTGGTTCGTCCGTTGGACCGTGCGCACGGTGAACGGCGAACGCCAACTCGTCCGGCAGCTGCTGGACGCGGCCCAGAGCGTCAAGGTGGAGCAGGTGGTGGTCCGCAAACTGCGGGCGGGGACCGGCAGCAAGCCGGGCTTCAAGGTGCAGGCCAGCGGCCAGATGTGGACCATCACGCTGTCGGCCGATGGGCCCAACGGGGCCGTGGAGATGGTGTCCTTCGACGTGGGCTTGAGGAACGCATGAACCAACGGGGAATCGGCGGAGTCGTCGGTCGCACGCGCGACCAGGAACGCGGGCACGCCCTGCTGGCGGCGCTGGCCGGGACGATCGTCATCGGCGGGCTGCTCTACTCGACCACCGCGATGACCACGTCGGACCTGCGCTCGGCGCGCTGGTCGCTCGACGACGTGCGCGCCAGCTACGCCGCCCAGGCCGGCTCGGAGATGGCGGTCAACTTCCTGAAGGCCACGGTGCGGAAGACCGGCTACCTGGACCCGTTCCTCGGGGTCAAGGCGCTGTTCGCGGCCCCCGGCGGCGGCTACCAGCCGTGCTCGCCCTTCGTCGCCACGGCGTTCAGTTCGGGCGGCAAGCAGTTCGGCGACTACACGGTGACGATGACCGCCGTCGACCGCGCCGGCGGCATGGACATCACCATCACGTCGACCGGCTACTACCCGCGGGCGCCGAAGAACATGCCGTCGGGCCGCCGCGTGGTGCAGAGCAAGACCGTGCAGAGCACCGTCCGGCTCGAACTGGAGCCGAGCCGCGTCTTCGACAACAGCTACTTCATCAACAACTGGGGCTGGTTCTACGGCAACACGATCTACTGCAACGGCAACGCCCGGAGCAACGGCCAGTTCGACGCGGCGAACTACACGCCGACCATCACCGGTCAGCCGGTCTACGACGACCTGACCTGGGGCGGCGCCAACGCCAGCCTGGTCGGCTACGACGACGACAACAAGGACGGGCTGCAGGACGGCAAGGACGGCGGCATCTTCGCCGGCTGGGACATCGTGCGGGCCGGCAACGTCAAGGGCGAGGGCGGCAAGGCGACGAACCAGCACGACTACCAGGACCTCGTCTCGATGCCGAACCTGAGCGACCTGACCTCCTACGAGTCGCAGGCCAAGAGCCAGGGCAGCACGATCAAGATCGGCGGCGCGGTGGTCAGCAACGCCGTCTACGGCGACGAGCCGAGCGAGAAGGGTGGCCTCTACCTGATCGGCACGGCTGCCAATCCGATCGAGATCAACGGCCTCGTCGTCGTGCGCGACAACGTGATCATCGGCGGCGTCGTCAAGGGCAAGGGGTCGATCATCGCTGGTCGCAACGTCTACGTGCCCAACAACCTGACCTACCAGAACCCGCCGACCACCAGCCGGCCGGTCTCCAACACCGAGGCCGATACCGAGGCCTGGCTCACGACCAACAAGGACAAGGACTTCCTCAGCCTGCTGGCCCGCGAGAACATCGTCGTGGGGGATCACACCCAGAACACCTGGCGCAGCTACGTCAGCGGCTGGCTCAACCACTCGATGAACCAGTCCAAGGAGGACGCCGGCGAGGATCTCATCCCGAACACGCGGCTGGGCAAGGACGGGCAGAGCGGCACCGAGGACGACGACGTGCTGGAGGGCGACAACGTCTGGACCGTGCAGCGCTACACGGCGCAGGACCAGTCCCTGGGGCTGATCCCGCCGGGCAAGAACGTCGGCGACGTGATCCCGGGATCCGGCGAGGACATCGACGGCGACGGCGTCTACGACACGACCACGTCGATGGCCAATCTGGACTTCGACAAGCCGGTCACCCCGGGCCACTACGGCGGCAACCTGACCAACGCGCTCAACAACTACAGCACGATCGCCAGCCTGGCGATCACGCGGCTCGACGCGGTGTTCTACACGAACCACACGTTCGCCTGGACCACCCTGCCCTCGCAGGCGATCCACATGAACGGCGCGCTGGTGTGCCGCAACGAGAGCATCATCTATGGCGGCCCGGGCATCTACATGAACTACGACTGCCGGCTGCTGGGCCGCGCCAACGGTCTCGCCGGCAACCTGCTGCCGAAGACCATGGCGCCGATCACCACGCTGTCGTGGTCGATGCTGACCTGGGATCCGAATGCCGCGTTGAGCGCCATCGGGAGCTTGTCGGGTGGCTCGGGGTCCACGGCCAGCGGCAGCAACGGCAACGGGAATGGCAACGGCAACGGCAACGGCAACGGGAATGGCAACGGGAATGGCAACGGCAACGGCAACGGGAATGGCAACGGCAACGGCAACAGCAAGTAGCTTCCGCATGGACACCCCCCGCCTGCTCCTGACGGCAACCGCCTGCCTTGCACTGGCGGCTCCCGCCTTCGCCCAGGATCCCGGTCACGACCCGACCTTCACCGCGCAGAAGGTCTACCTTCGCGGCACCGAGATCCGGGCGCCGGCGGAGATGAACAACAACGAGATCCGGCTGATCGGCATGGAGGAGGGCGGCGTGGCCTTCCGGGCCAACACGCCGGCTCTCGAGGGCGCCTTCAAGCCGCGGCAGGTCGACGAGGACGCCGCCTACCGGCGCCGGACCGCGATGTACGAGCAGCCCGCTGGCCCCGACGCGGCGATCGCCGCCGCCGTCGACCCGGTCGAGGCACCCGCGCCGGCCGCGGCACAGCCGGAGGTCGCTTCGCCAGAGGCCCCGGGGTCGTCCCGCAGCGGGGTCGGCTGGGTGCTGCTGCTGGCCGGCATCGCCACGCTGGGCGCCGTCCTGCTGGCGCTTCGCAGCATGCACCGGGCCGAGACCCGCTGAGCCCGGGCCGGGATCCACCGGCTGCCGTCGCAAACATGCGTCCCGAATGCCACCATGGGTGGAGGACGCGCGATGACGGTGCAGAGCTTGTTCCCGGAGCCGGCGGCAGCCGACGGCCGGTTCGTCGAAGTAGCCCTGAACCTGCCGTTACGGCAGGTCTTCACCTACCGGCTGCCCGCCGGCATGACCGCCCGGCCGGGCAACCGGGTCCGGGTGCCGTTCCACGGCCGCCGACTGCCGGCGGTGGTGGTGGCGGTGGCCGACCGCTGTGACCTGCCGCCGGCCAAGGTGAAGGCCATCGAACAGGTCTTCGACCGGGATCTGGTGCTGCCCGACGCCCTGCTGGAACTGGCGCGCCGCATGGCCAGCACCTACGGCTGCAGTCTCGGCGAGGCGCTGGACGCCATGCTGCCGGCGGCGGCCAAACGCCGCGGCGAACGGCTGATCCCGCACCTGCAGCTCGGCACGCCCCTGGACCTGGCGGTGGCGGCGGTGTCCGAACTGGAGGAGAAGCACCAGGCCCGGGCCCGCGTGCTGCGCGCGGTGATCGAGTTCGAGGCGCCGATGCCGGTGTTCGAGGCCCAGCGTCGCACCCAGACCAGCGACAGCCCGTGGAAGACCCTGGTCAAGCACGGGCTGCTCCGGCGGGTGATGCTGCCGGAGGACCGTCAGGACCTGACGCCGTCACCGCACGAGCGGGCCGAACGGCACCCGCTGAACGACGACCAGCAGCGGGCGCTGGACGCGGTCACCGGCGCGGTGCGCAATGGCGAGCATCGCACGTTCCTGCTGCACGGCGTCACCGGCAGCGGCAAGACCGAGGTCTACCTGCGGATCCTCGAGGAAGTGCGGCAGCTCGGCCGGTCGGGCATCGTGCTGGTGCCGGAGATCTCGCTGACGCCGCAGACCGTCGGCCGCTTCGCTTCGCGCTTCCCCGACGTCGCCGTGCTGCACTCGGGGCTCACCGATGCCGAGCGCGGCCGCCAGTGGCTGCGGCTGATGCAGGGCAAGGCCAGCATCGCCATCGGCGCCCGTTCGGCCCTGTTCGCGCCGGTGGCCAACCTCGGCCTGATCGTCATCGACGAGGAGCAGGAGACGACGTTCAAGCAGGAGAGCACGCCGCGCTACCACGCCCGCGAGATGGCCATCGTCCGCGGCCAGATCGAGAACGCGGTGGTGGTGCTGGGCTCGGCCACGCCGGCGCTGGAGACCATCGGCAAGGCCCGCCGCGGCGCCTACCAGCTGCTGACCCTGCCGCGCCGCGCCGGCAAGGGCACCCTGCCCCGGATCGTCGTGCAGGACCTGCGCGGCGAGCCGAAGGAGTCGGTGCGCCAGGGCATCGTCCTGTCCCGCACCCTGCAGGTGCTGCTGCAGGAGCGCGTGCGGGCCCGGGACCAGGTGCTGCTGTTCCTCAACCGGCGGGGCTATGCGCCGGTGCTGCTGTGCCCGAGCTGCGGCGAGGCCATCAAGTGCGAGCACTGCTCGGTCAGCATGACCTGGCACGCGCGCCGGTCGCGGCTCATCTGCCACTGGTGCTGCCTGGAGAAGCGACGCCCCGAGATGTGCCCGACCTGCCAGCATCCGGCGATGCACGAGCTGGGCGCGGGCACCGAACGGCTCGAGCAGGCGGTCAAGCAGGTGGTGCCCGAGGCGGTGGTGGCGCGGATGGACGCCGACACCATGCAGAAGCGCGGCGCCCACGAACGGGTGCTCGGCGATTTCCGCAAGAAGCACATCGACGTGCTGATCGGCACCCAGATGATCGCCAAGGGGCTCGACTTCCCCGACGTGACGCTGGTCGGCGTGGTGTCGTGCGACACCGGCCTGTTCGTGCCCGACTACCGCGCCGCCGAGCGCACGTTCCAGCTCCTCTACCAGGTCGCCGGGCGCGCCGGCCGCGCCGAGAAGCCCGGGCTGGTGGTGTTCCAGACCTGGTGCCCGGACAACTACGCGGTCGCCGCGGCGGCGCGGCTCGACTACGACGGCTTCGTGCAGCAGGAACTGGCCTTCCGGCGGCAGACCGGCTACCCGCCCTGGTCGCGGCTGATCCGGGTGCTGGCCGAGGGCCGCGACGAGCGTGAGGCGCGGGACCTCCTGCGGCGGGCCTCGGACCAGGCCGGCGGGCTCACCGACGTCGAACTGCTGGGCCCGGCACCGGCGGTGATCCTCAAGGTCAAGGACCGCTGGCGCTGGCACATGCTGGCCAAGTGCTTCACGCCGGCTGCGTTCGAGCGGGCGATGGCGGCCCTCGGCACGGTGGAGGACCTCGCCACCCGCACCTGCCGGGTGACGCTCGACGTCGATCCGGGCGGCATCATGTAGCGCGGGCGCCGCCTGCGGATCGCTTGACGCCGGCCCGCGGCGCCTCCAACGTGCGCCCATGGCCCCGGTCTGGGAGCAACGCTGGCACCCGCTGCGGCGGGAATGGGTGATCGTGGCGGCGCATCGCCAGGATCGCCCGTGGATCGGCGCCGGGACGCCGGCGACCGCGCCGGCGGCGCGGGCCTTCGATCCCGGCTGCACGTTCTGCCCCGGCAACCGGCGCATCGGCGGCGCGACCAACCCGGCCTACGCCGGCATCCACGTGTTCGACAACGACCGGCCCTGCGTCGGCGATGCGGCGCCGGAGCCTGCCCCGCCGCCGGACGGCCACCGCGCCGCCCGCGCCGCCGGCATCGCCCGCGTGGTGTGCTTCTCGCCCCGCCACGACCTGTCGCTGGGTCGCCTGGCGGTGGCCGAGGTCGACGCCGTGCTGGCCTGCTGGCAGGAACAGCGCCGCCAACTGGCCACGCACCCCGACGTGGCGCACGTGCTGACCTTCGAGAACCGCGGCGAGGCCGTCGGGGTCAGCAATCCGCATCCGCACGGCCAGATCTACGCGACGTCCTTCGTCTTCCCGACCATCGCCCGGGAGGTCGAGGCCTGTGCCGAGCACCACGCCGCCACCGGCCGCGCCCTGTGGCAGGACGTCGTGCGCGCCGAATGCGACGACGGCCGCCGTCTGCTGGGCCAGGACGACCACGCGGTGGCCTTCGTGCCGTGGTTCGCGCGCTACGCCTACGAGGTCTTCGTCGGGCCCCGCCGCGCCGTGCCGAGCATCGGCGAGCTGACCGAGGCCGAGCGCCGCAGCGTTGCCACGCTGCTGCGCCAGGTCCTGATCCGCTACGACAACCTGTGGCGGCAGCCGTTCCCCTACGTGCTGGCGCTGCACGACGCGCCGGTCCGCGGCGCGGCGCCGGGCTTCGGCTTCCACCTGGAACTGCACCCGCCGCTGCGCAAGCCGGGCCTGCTCAAGTACCTGGCCGGGCCCGAGATCGGCGGCGGCGGCTTCCTGGCCGACACCGATCCCGACGCGAAGGCCGCCGAGCTGCGGGCGCTGCCGGTGACCCATTGGCAGGATGACCACCCGGCGCCGCCGACCGATCCATGAAGCACTTCGTCCCCACCTGGCTGCCGGCGGAAGGCTCCGGCGTGCGCGCCTTCCTCAACGTGATCGATGCCGCGGTGCCAGGATGGTTCGCGCCCGACGAGCCGATCCACGTCGCGCGCGCGCCGGGCCGCATCGACCTCCTGGGCGGCATCGCCGACTACTCCGGTTCGCTGGTGCTGCCGATGCCGATCGCCGAGGCCGCCATCGTCGCGGTGCAGGAACGCGACGACGACGAACTGCACGTGTTCTCGCCGAGCCCCGACGGTTCCCGCAACCCGCACGTGTCGGTACGGCTCTCCGACCTCGGCCTGCCCGACGCGCCGGTGGACTACGCCCGGGCCCGGGCCGCCTTCGCCGGCAGCCCGAAGGATCGCTGGGCCGCCTACCTGCTGGGCTGCGTGCTGGTGCTGGCCCGCGAGCGGCAGGTCGTGTTCGACGCGGGGCTGGCCCTGATGCTGCGCTCGGATGTGCCCGAGGGCTGCGGTGTCAGCTCGTCGGCGGCGATCGAGGTGGCGGCGATGCGGGCGATCGCCGCGCTGCGCGGCCACGCCCTGGACGACCGCGACCTGGCGCTGCTGTGCCAGAAGGTCGAACAGGAGGTCGCCGGCGTGCCGTGCGGCGTGATGGACCAGATGGCGGCGGTGTTCGGCGAGTCGGGCAAGGTCCTGGCCCTGCGCTGCCAGCCCTGTGAACTGGAGGGCACGGTGCCGTTGCCGCCCGAACTGGAGGTGGTCGGCCTCGACTCCGGCGTGCGGCGCTCGGTGGGCAACGCGGCCTACGCCACCGCCCGCGCCGGCGCCTTCATCGCCTATCGCATGCTGGCGGACCTGCGCGGGCTGCCGGTGCAGGGCGAGGGGGCGGCGCTCGCCATCGACGATCCCGACTGGCGCGGTCACCTGGCCAACTGTCCGCCTGACGAGTGGCGCGCGCGCTGGGCCAGGCGGCTGCCCGATCGCATCGAGGGCGCCGACTTCACCGTCGGCTACGGCGGCACCCTGGATCCCCGCTCCCGCATCGAGCCCGATCGCAGCTACCCGGTCCTGGCGCCCGCCGGCCACGCCATCGCCGAGAACGCCCGCGCCGAACGGTTCCGCGCCCTGCTGCAGTACCCGCCGTCGCCGGCCGCCTTCGGCGAGCTCGGCGACCTGATGTTCGCCTCCCACGCGGGCTACGCGGCCTGCGGGCTCGGCGATCCCACCGCCGACTGGATCGTCGAGCAGGTCCGCCAGGGCCGCGCCCGCGGCAACGGCCTGTGGGGGGCGCGGATGACCGGCGGCGGTCTCGGCGGCACCGTCGCCATCCTCGGCGAGCGCACCAAGGTCTGGCTGGAGACCCTGCGCATCAAGCGCGACCTCATCGCCCGCTCCGGCGGCACGCCGGCGGTGCTGCGCTGGTCGTCGGACGGCGCCCGCGCCTTCGGCGTGCTGCGGCTGGATCCGCGGACCTGAACGCCCGCCTCAGCGCCGTTCCAGCAGCGTCACCACCTCGACGTGCTCGGTGTGCGGGAACAAATCGCACAGCCGCATCGCCGTCACCCGGTAGTCGGAGGCCAGCAGGCCGAGGTCGCGGGCCAGCGCCTTCTGCGAGCACGACACCAGCAGCACCCGGCGCGCGGCCGCGGCACGCACGCGGGCGGCGCCGGCCTCCTGCAGGCCGGCCCGCGACGGATCGGCCACCAGCACGTCGGGCGCATCGAACGCGGCCTCGGCGAACGGCGCCTCGACGACGCCCACGCCTGCCATGCCGTTCGCCGCCGCGTTGTGGCGCGCGTCGGCGCAGGCCAGCGGGTGGCTCTCGACCACTGTGACCCGCGTGGCGCCGGCGGCCGCCAGCCGCAGGCCGAAGGCGCCGACGCCGCCGTAGCCGTCGACCACCGTCAGGCCCCGCACGTCGCCCAGCATCGCCAGCGCCGGGCGATACAGGATCGCGTCGGCGTGCCGGTTGGTCTGGTAGAAGCTGCCGAAGGTCACCCGCAGCGACAGCCCGCCGGGCGTCCGATCCAGCAGATGGTCCTCGCCCCACATCGGCCGGTTCTGGTCGCCGAGCAGCGCGTTGCCCGGCCGCCGGTTGATGTTGTGGACGATGCCGACCAGTTCCACCGGCCGGCCCTGCTCGTCGCGCAACCCGCTGGCCAGCTCGCGCAGCCCCTCGGCGATGCGATCCCGGCTGTGGAACGACGAGCCGGTGGTCACCACGCCGAGCAGGAGCTGGTTGGTGCCCGCGGCGATCCGGGCGTGGAACGCACGCACCAGGCCGCCGCCCGTCGTCTCGTCATAGGCGCTCAGACCGGTCTTGCGGAACAGCTTCTGCACCGGCGGCCCGAGCGCGGTCAGCGTGCGATGCTGGATCCGGCAGTCGGCGATCTCCTCGACCTCATGGGTGCCCGTCCGGTAGATGCCCATGGTCAGCGCCAGGTGCGGATGCGGCTGCACCGGATACAGGATCTGCGTCCGATCGTGCCGCGGCGTGCGCGGCGGTTGCGGGCACTCGATCGCCACGCCCTCGAGCCATCCCGCCACCTCGGCCTGCAGGGCCGCGAGCTTGCCCTGCAGCTGCGCCTCGATCGGCCGGTCCAGCAGGCTGCAGCCGCCGCAGATGCCGAAGTGCGGGCAGTGGAGGGGCTGGGAGGGATCGGGCGCTGCCATGGGGGGCGGGGATTGTAGGGAGACCGGCCGCACCCCGTCGCCGCGACCGCGGAATCTTCCGGGAACCGTTCCGTAGGGGCGCCCGCCGCTGCGCGCCCGCGTCCGGGCCCGTACACTCCCCGCCTCGCCGATGAACCCGCCCGACGCCGAGACTGGCCCCCCCGGAGCCCCGCTGCCCGACTGGGAGTCGTTCTATGCGAGCTACCGGAAGCCCGGCTACGTGCCGGGCTTCGAGATCACGCACAAGCTGGGCGGGGGCGCGTTCGGGCTGGTGTTCCGGGCGCGGAAGCAGTCGATCGGCAAGGACTACGCGATCAAGTTCCTGAAGGTGGACGACTCGGAGGTGCGCCGGGCGGTGCTGCAGGAGCTGGATCAGGTGCGCTTCTTCGCGGAGATCGACCACCCGAACCTGGTGGCGATCGAGGACCGGGGCGAGGTGGACGGGATCCCGTATCTGGTGATGGGCTTCGCCGGCGCGGAGACGCTGCGGGACCGGTTGCCGGCGAAGGACGAGGGCGACCGGCGGGAGCTGGTGGGCCTGTTCCTGCAGGCGTGCCGGGGCGTGTCGGCGCTGCACGACCGCTCGCTGGTGCACTTCGATCTGAAGCCTGGCAACGTGTTCCTGAAGGGGAACGTGGCGCGGGTGGGCGACTACGGCCTGTCGCGCCTCCTGACGCACAGCCGGGCGAGCCTGTCGATGGGTCGCGGCACTCCGTACTACATGGCGCCGGAGCTGCTGCAGCGGCGCGGCGACTGGCGGAGCGACGTGTATTCGCTCGGCGTGATGCTGTTCGAGATCCTGACCGGCGATCTGCCGTTCCGGGGCGAGAACGAGTGGGAGGTGCTGAAGAAGCAGGAGAGCGAGGCGCCGCGGATCCCGGCCGGGCTGCCGGCCGCGCAGCGGGCGGTGCTGGGCAAGGCCCTGCACAAGGACCCGGCGCAGCGCTTCCAGACCGTGGCGGACCTGATGGCCGCGCTCGGCGCGCCGGTGTCGGCGGGTGCGGCGGCCGCGGGCGAGGTGCTGCGTCCGGCGGTGGCCGCTCCGGCGCCGCGGCGCAGCCTCGCCGCCACGCCGCCGCCGCTGCCGCACGAGCGGACGGCCGCCGCGAGCGGAACCCGGGTCGAGCCGCCGCCGCTGCCCGCGCGCGCGTTCCAGCCGCGCCGCGTCGGCGCGCGCCGGCGCGGCGGCAGCGGCCGCTTCATCGGCCCGATCGTCGCAGTCGTGGCCATGTTCCTCGTCGTCGGGCTGCTGGTGCCGACGATGACCTACCGTTCCTCGGCGCGGGCCCACGGCGAGCGTGTGGCGCAGGCCTTCCAGGACCAGGCCAGCGTGATCGTGAGGGGGACACCGGCGGCGCCCACCGCGCCGCGGCCGCCGATGGGCGAGCAGCCCCTGGCCGAGCAGATCCGTTCGTTCGCCCGCGACGCGGGCTCGACGGTGGCGGCCGCCGCCCGCCGCCGCGGCCGCGACGTCCGCCTGAAGGAGCTGGACTGGGCCGGTGAGGTGGGTTTTGCCGTCGACGAGTGCCGCGGCCTGCTGGAGGACCTGGCCTGCGAGGCGGCCTACCATCCGGCGCGAGGCCAGAAGCTCGCGCTGCACGGCTACCCGATGTTCATCGCCGCCGTCGCCCGCCTGCAGGAGTGCGACTTCGACGAGCTGGACGAGGCGCGGGCGGCCAGTGTGGTGGGCGAGTTCCTCGTGCAGACCACGGGCCTCGACGACCTGCGGCTGGTGTGTCCGACCGACGCCCGCGACCAGGCCACGGCCCGCCGCAACCGCGCCGCCGCCGACCAGTGGCGCCGCTTCGCCGAGCGGTTCGCCCGCACCGAAGACCAGTGGCGGGCGACCCGCGCCGCGGTCGGCCGGTAGGGTTCTGGGGCGCGGGCTGGATCCCAGCCTTGCCGTGGCGGGGTCTGTGGCTAGGATCTTGGCCCCCGCCGGGCCTCGCCCGGCGTTCCGTGTTCGTGGGTCGGAGCGTGGCGCAGCCTGGTAGCGCACCTGCATGGGGTGCAGGGGGTCGGAGGTTCAAATCCTCTCGCTCCGACCATTACTCAGAAGTGGCAGTAGCTTGCGTCGGTCGCGCGGCGAAGTCTGACTCGAGGGGAAACGCCCGACTACCACTTTATTCGCCGGAGCGGCGCTGCTCGCTCGGTGCTCGCCGGCAGCGACAACGACTTACGACCGTTGAACCGCCGACTCCCTGCTGGGTTGGCGTCGGGTCGTTCGTCCACTCCTGGACGTCCGTGCCGCTCGGCGGCCGGCAAGCCTCCCTCGAAGGCTGTGCCGTGCGTGGCCCGGCCTCCTGCAACGCGTGCGTGTGGACCTCCCGTATGCGTCGAGTCACCGAGCTCGGCTGAGCTGCGGATTGCACGCGCGGCTCGAGAGTGACAGATCGCCCGGTCGCGCCGAGACGTCGGCGAAGGTGGTTGATGCCGGACCAGCGCGCCGTCCTTATGCGGAGCTTATGCCATCGGCACCCTTACTGATCGGGCGCTGATCGCGTGACGTGTCCGTGGGGACTACGAAGTCCTCGATGAGTCCGCAACGTTCCGCGCACCGCCTTGCCCTGCCGCTGCTCTCCGTCTCCGTGGCGGCGTGCACAGGACTGAACACCGCGTCCGGCAGACAGGACAACGAACTGCCACCGATCTCGCCGAATCGACCGACGTTCAGCGATTCGCCCGGCCTGATCCCCGTCGGTCACGTGCAACTCGAGACGGGCTACACGGTCGCCGCCCGCGACGACGGCGACACGACGCGCCACAACGGGCCAGAGGTCGTCGTGCGGTATCGCGTCAGCGACACCGTCGAAGCCAGGCTGCTGTGGGGTGGCCACGCGTGGAGCGAGTCCGATTCCGGCGGCGGAGCCAGTCGGGTCGATGGCGGGACCGACGCGGGCTTCGCCGTTCTCGTACCGATCGCCGAGCAGTCGGACTGGCTGCCGGCGCTGACGCTCGAGGCCGCGACGACGCTCGGCGTCGGCTCCGAGTCGTTCAGCTCTGGCCATGCTGACCCGACGTTGAAACTGCTGTGGGGATACGCGGGTGAACGGCTGCCCGACTGGCTCGGCATCGGCGGCAACTTCGTCGTCTCCCACCCGACCGAAGACGGCGACCGCTTCACGCAGCCGGCGGCTTCGCTCTTCGCAACCTTCGGCGATCCGGACTCCGACACGAGCTACTTCCCCGAATGGTTCGTCGTGGGCCGTCCTGCCAACGGTCTTGCGGCGACGCAAAGCGTGAACTTCGGCGTGGTGCACCGACTCCAGCCGCGCATCGCGATCGACGCACGCGTCGGTTTCGGCCTCGACTCCCGTGCCGACGACGTCTTCGGCGGCGTCGGCATCAGCTTCCTCTTCTGAGGTGTGACCCATGACCTGGCTGTTGCTCGCCCTGCTCGCTCTCGCGTGCTTCGTCTACCTGCTGCTCGCCGTACTGCGCCCCGAGCGCTTCTGACCGGACTGCCATGAACCATCAACCGACTTCCCTTTTCGCCGTAGACCTGGTCCGGCCAGCGATCGCCAGCGCGTTCGCCAAACTGCACCCGTGCGTGATGGCGAAGAACCCCGTGATGCTCGTCACGATGGCCGGTGCCGTGGTGACCACAGTCGGCGTCTTCACCGCCGGCGAACAATTGTCGTTCGTGCTGCAGCTCGCCGTCTGGCTGTGGTTCACCGTGCTGTTTGCGAACTTCGCCGAGGCGATGGCGGAAGGGCGCGGACAGGCGCAGGCGAACGCACTGCGCGCCGCGCGCGCGGACACCTTCGGACGACGTCTGCGCGACGACGGCAGCGAGGAACGCGTCGCGGCGACCGAGCTGAAGAAGGGTGATCGCGTCGTCGTCGAGGCCGGCGAGACGATCCCGGCCGACGGTGACGTCGTCGAGGGCATCGCAAGTGTCGACGAGTCGGCGATCACGGGTGAATCCGCGCCGGTCATCCGCGAGAGCGGCGGTGACCGCTGCGCCGTCAGCGGCGGAACGCGAGTGCTCAGCGACCGCATCGTCGTGCGCGTGACGACCGAGCGAGGTCAGGGGTTCCTCGACCGCATGATCGCGATGGTCGAGGGTGCTCGTCGGCAGAAGACGCCCAACGAGGTCGCGCTGACGGTGCTGCTCGCGGCGCTGACGATGATCTTCCTGCTCGTATGCGTGACGCTGCAGCCGTTCGGCCGGTATGCGGGAGCCGAGTTCTCGATACCGGTGCTGGTCGCGCTGCTCGTGTGCCTGATCCCGACGACGATCGGCGCCCTGCTGAGCGCGATCGGCATCAGCGGCATCGACCGTCTGATCCGACGCAACGTGATGGCGACCAGCGGTCGCGCCGTCGAAGCGGCCGGCGACGTCGACGTGCTGCTACTCGACAAGACCGGCACGATCACCCTCGGCAACCGCATGGCGACGGCATTCCTGCCGGGACACGGAGTCGAGGCCAGGCAGTTGGCCGATGCGGCGCAGCTGGCGTCGCTCGCCGATCAGACGCCGGAGGGTCGAAGCATCGTCGTGCTGGCGAAGAAGCAGTGCGAACTGCGCGGCCGCGAGGTCGCCGAGCCGCACGCGACGTTCATCCCGTTCAGCGCCGAGACCCGCATGAGCGGCGTCGACTTCGGCGCGCCGGGCGCGGTCCAGCGGCGCATCCGCAAGGGTGCAGTCGAGGCGATCGCCGCGTTCGTCGAGCAGCATGGCGGTCGGCCGGACGCCGCCGTGATGGCGAGCGCCGCCGAGGTCTCTCGCACCGGCGGTACGGCGCTCGTGGTCGCCGACGGGGCGCGCATGCTCGGCGTCGTGCAGCTCAAGGACGTGGTCAAGGGCGGCATCCGGCAGCGATTCGAGCAACTGCGCGCCGTGGGCATCCGCACAGTCATGATCACCGGCGACAACCCGCTCACCGCGGCCGCGATCGCCGCGGAAGCGGGCGTGGACTCGTTCCTCGCGCAGGCCACACCGGAGATGAAGCTGGCGCGCATCCGCGAAGAGCAAGCGAAGGGCCATCTGGTCGCGATGACGGGCGACGGAACGAACGACGCACCGGCACTCGCCCAGGCCGATGTCGGCGTCGCGATGAACACCGGCACGCAGGCCGCACGCGAGGCCGGCAACATAGTCGATCTGGACAGCAACCCGACGAAGCTGCTCGACGTCGTCGAGATCGGCAAACAGCTGATCATGACGCGCGGCGCGCTGACGACGTTCAGCATCGCCAACGACGTCGCGAAGTACTTCGCGATCCTGCCGGCGATGTTCGCCGCGGTGTACGCCGCCGAGGGCGAAGCCGGTCCGCTGGCGGCACTGGACGTCATGGGCTTGGATTCGCCGCAGAGCGCGATCCTCAGTGCGGTGGTGTTCAACGCGCTGATCATCGTGGCTCTGATCCCGCTGGCACTGCGCGGCGTCGGCTACCGGCCGGCAAGCGCCGCGGTCGTGCTGCGTCGCAACCTGCTGATCTACGGCCTCGGCGGTGTCGTCGCGCCGTTCGTCGGCATCAAGTTGCTCGACCTGCTGCTGACCGCTCTGCACCTCGTCTGACGGAGGCACTTCGAATGATCGCCAATCTGCTGTTGCTGCTGCTCGGACTCTGCGTGTTCGTGCTCCTCTTCCTGCTGACCGCCGCCGTCGAGCGCCTCTGACCCTCCCGGAGCTCGCATCCCCATGCACGCCATCCTGTTCCTACTGCTGATCGTCGGCGGCACCGCCGCCCTGTCCTGGCCGCTCGGCCGCTACATGCGCTGGGCGATGGACCCGACCTCGTCGACCGGAGCCGCCGGCCGCTTCAACCGCTGGTTCCAGCTCCTCGGAGGCCGCCCATGCGCGCGTCTGCAGGACTGGAAGCAGTATTGCTTCGCGATGCTGGTCTTCAACGTCGTGATGTTCGTAGTCGGTTTCGGCATCCTGGCCTGCCAGCAATGGCTGCCGCTGAACCCGGACGGCAAAGAGGCGATCGAGGGCAGCCTGATCTTCAACACCGCGGCGTCGTTCACGTCGAACACCAACCTGCAGCACTACTCGGGCGAGGTGTCGATGAGCTACCTGTCGCAGCTGTGCGCGCTGATGTGGCTGCAGTTCGTGTCGCCGGCGGTCGGACTCGCCGCCCTCGTCGCGATGGCGCGCGGTCTGGGCGGGCGGCCGCAGCTCGGCAACTTCTTCGTCGACCTGATGCGAGCGGCCTTCCTTGTGATGTTCCCGCTGGCGGTTGTCGGCGCGCTACTCCTGGTGGTCGCCGGCGTGCCGATGACGCTGTCAGGCGCCGTTCACGCGACGACCCTCGAGGGAGGCGAGCAGGTGATCGCCCGGGGACCCGTCGCGGCGTTCCTGGCGATCAAGCAGCTCGGCACCAACGGCGGCGGCTTCTTCGGCCCGAACTGCGCCCAGCCGTTCGAGAACCCGTCGTTCGTCACCAACGTGCTCGCCACGGTTTCGATCCTGCTCGTGCCGATGTCGTCGGTGTGGATGTTCGGCCGCATCGTCGGCCGCGTGCGTCACGCCGCGGCGATCTTCGCGGTGATGATGGCGTTGCTCGTCGCGAAGATGGGCGGCGCCATCGCCTGGGAAGCCGCGCCGACGCAGGCGTTCGCCGACCTGCCGATCGCCCAGGACGTCGGCAACCTCGAAGGCAAGGAGCTGCGTTTCGGCGCCGCTGCCGGGCCGCTGTGGGCGGTCGCGACCACGAGCACGAGCAACGGTTCGGTCAACTGCATGCACGACAGCCTGAACCCGTTGACAGGCCTGATGTCGATGGTCGGCATGTGGCTCAACGCGACGTTCGGCGGCGTCGGTGTGGGCATGATCAACATGTTCATCTACATCGTGCTGGCGGTGTTCGTCGCCGGCATGATGGTCGGCCGCACGCCGGAGTACCTGCAGCGCCGTGTGGAGGTGCCAGAAGTCAAACTCGCCGTTCTGGCGATGTTCGCCCACGCGTTGTTCATCCTCGGCGGCACAGCGGTGTTCGCATCGACTGCATGGGGAACGACGACGCTGAACAACGTCGGCGCGCACGGCTTCAGCGAGATGCTCTACGAGTTCAGCTCGGCATCGGCCAACAACGGCTCGGGCTTCGAAGGTCTCGGCGACAACACGGTGCCGTGGAACGTCGCGACCGGGATCGTCATGCTGCTCGCGCGTTTCGTCCCGATCGTGCTGCCGTTGGCGATCGCCGGTTCTCTGGCCCAGAAGCGTGCCACCGCGTCGTCCGCGGGAACGCTCTCGGTCGACACGCCGACGTTCGGCGTGATGTTGATCGCGACGATCCTGTTCCTCGGTGCGTTGACGTTCTTTCCGGCGGCCGCGCTCGGGCCGATCGCCGAGCACCTGCAGTTCATGAAGTGAGGAGAAGCGTCTCATGCAGTCCATCCTGACCAGTCTTCGTCTGACCGCCGCCACGATGCTCGTCTGCGTCGGCGGCTACACGCTGCTCGTCCTGGGCTTCGCCCAACTCGCGGCGCCGCACACCGCCAACGGTTCGCTTCTGACACGCGCCGACGGCACGGTGATCGGCAGCGAACTGCTCGCGCAGGAGTTCACGAAGCCCGGCTACTTCTGGCCGCGGCCGTCCGCGGTCGGTTACAACGCCGCGGGGGCAGGTGGCAGCAACAAGTCGCCGACCAGCGTCGACTTGACCGAGCGGGCGCGGCAGATCGTCGCCGCGCATGGCGCGACTGCAGCGAACCCGCTGCCCGCCGACCTCGCAGCTGCATCCGGCGGTGGTGTCGATCCGCACATCAGCGAGGCGGCCGCCCTCTACCAGGTGGGCCGTGTCGCCGCGGCCAGGGGCCTGTCGACGGCGGAAGTCACGGCGCTGGTGGAGCAGCAAACGTTCGCGTCGGGTGGCGTGTTCACCCACGCGCGCATCGTGAACGTCCTTGTGCTGAACCGCGCGCTCGACGGTACGTTCTGAGCGCACCAAGACTCGGCGGCAATGCAATGGATGTCCTCGATGGCGAACGGCCGGACCCCGACGAGTTGCTCGCCCAGCTCCACAGCGAGCAGCAGAAGGCGCAGCGCGGGCGCCTCAAGGTCTGGTTCGGTGCGTGCCCCGGTGTCGGCAAGACGTTCTCGATGTTGTCTGCGGCACGGCGCCTGCGGGCTTCGGGAACGGATGTCGTCGTCGGCCTCGTCGAGACGCACGGGCGCAGCGAGACGGCGGAGCTGCTGAGCGGGCTGGAGCAGCTGCCGCGGCGCACGGTCGAGTATCGCGGCACGACACTGACCGAGTTCGACCTCGACGCGGCGCTGGCACGCAAGCCCGCGGTGTTGCTGCTCGACGAGCTCGCCCACACCAACGCGCCCGGTTCCCGCTTCGCGAAGCGTTGGCAGGACGTGCGCGCACTCCTCGACGCCAAGATCGACGTCTACACGACGATGAACGTGCAGCACGTCGAGAGCCTCAACGACATCGTCGCCCGGATCACCGGCGTGCACGTTCGCGAGACCGTGCCAGACCAGATCCTCGACCAAGCCGACGACGTCGTGATCGTCGACCTGACACCCGACGCACTGCTCGAACGCCTGCGTGCCGGCAAGGTCTACGTGCCAGAGGCGGCGGAAGCTGCCGCGGACGCGTTCTTCAGGAAGGGCAATCTCGCTGCTCTCCGCGAGCTGGCGTTGCGCACGACGGCACAGCTCGTCGACCACCGGCGGCGCGAGGAACGGCTCGCCGGCGGCAGGCGGCGCGTTCGCAGCAGCAGCGAACGCATCCTGGTCTGCGTCGGGTCGAGCCCGTTCTCGGCCCGTCTCGTGCGCGCCGCTCACCGCATGGCCGCAGTGCTCCGCGGCGAGTTGTTCGCATTGCACGTCGCGAGACCCGCTGGGCAGCGCGTCGCGGCAGGCGATTACGAGCGGGTGTTGCAGAACCTGCGCATCGCCGAGTCGCTGGGCGCACGCGTCGCCTCGGTCGAGAGCGACGGTGCCGCTAGCGCCGTCGTCGCCTTTGCCGGCCGTCACGAGGTGAGCCGCATCGTCGTCGGCAGAACGGGTCGGACTCGCCTCCACGAGCTCGTGTTCGGATCGTTCACCATGGACGTCATCCGCAACGCCGCCGCCGACGTCTATGTCATCCGCGACGACTCCGAGGAGGCGGAGGCCACCCCGATTGCAACGTCTACGGTGCGACCGGTTCACACCGTGGTCTGGCGCGGCATGACCGGGGCGCTGGTATGCAGTGCGGTGTCCGTGGCGGTCGCGAGCGCCTCGTATGCGCCGCCCGATCTCTCGGTCGAGGCGCTGCTCTTGGCGCTCGGAGTCGTGGTCGCGGCGCAACGGTTCGGACGTTGGCCCGCGGTCCTGGTCGCGGTGGCCAACGCGCTCGCCTTCAACCTCCTGATGACGGAACCGCGTTTCACGTTCGCCATCGCCGAGCCCTCCTATCTGCTCGCGTTCGGTGTCATGTTGATCGTCGCGTTGACCATCGGTTCGTTGGTCGCGGCGGTGCGCGAGCGCGCCGAGGTGGCGCAGCACAGGGAGAGGGAGGTCACGGCGCTGCACTCGTTCTCGCGAGAACTGGCCGACGCGCAGTCGGGCGAGGAGGTCGGCCGGATCACGATTGCACACCTTCGGGACCTCGTGCGAGCCGACCTGGTCATGATCGTGCCGGTCGGGGCTGAACCGATCGGGCCAGCGGGAGTCGTCGCCACTCACGGAGGCAGGGATTGGCTCGGGCAAGAGGCGCTGGCCGTCGCACGTTGGTCTTGGGACCACGGTATGGCCGCCGGCATCGGCACGCGGAACCTGCCTGGTACCGCAGCCCTGTTCCTGCCGGTGCGATCGCGTCGCGGCAAGGAGGCCGTTCTCGGTGTGCGCCCCCGGACACCGGCCGACGTTCCGGACGCCAAACAACGCCTGCTCGTGGACACGTTCGTCGAACAGGCGGCGCTGGCGTTCGAACGACTCGCGATGGCGGAAGAACGCCAGCGCGTACGCCAGGAGGCCGATGTCGAACGGTTGCGCAGCACGCTGCTGGCGTCCGTCTCACACGATCTGCGAACGCCGCTCGCGACGATCACCGGGTCCGCCAGCAGCCTGCTCGACGGAGCGCTGACCGATCCGCTGGTGCGCCGCGAACTGCTCACAGGCATCGCGACGGAGGCCCAGCGGCTCAACGACCTGATCGCCAACCTGGTGTTCGCGACGCGGATCGAGGACCCGCGAATGGCACTGCGACGCGAGTGGACGAGCGTGGAAGAGATTGTCGGCGCGGCGTTGCGCAGGGCTCGCGACGTGCTGCACGCGCATTCCGTGATCGTCGACGTCGACCGAGACCTTCCTTTGATCCAAGCCGATCCGGTGTTGATCGAGCAGGCGCTCTTCCTGCTCTTGGACAATGCCGCCCGGCACACACCGCCGGGTACCACCGTGCACGTTCGCGGCTGGGTGACGGCGAGGGAGATCACGATCGAGGTCGCCGACGATGGGCCCGGCATTCCGGAAGGCCTCCGCTCGAAGGTGTTCGGCAGATTCGAGCGCGGCCAGAACAGCGCCGGCATGGGGCTGGGTTTGCCGATCTGTGCGGCTGTCATGAAGGCGCACGGTGGTTCCGCCACGCTGCTGGCTTCGTCCGGCGGGGGCTCGACGTTCCAGCTGCGACTGCCGGTACCCGACGATCAGCCAGTGGTGGACCAGGCGGCGGAGATCGACGATCAGGAGCGCCCGAATGGCTGACCATGACGACCGACACCAGAACGTGCGCGTCCTCGTGGTCGAAGACGAAGTGCCGATTCGCCGTTTCCTCCGCTCCACTCTGCGCCCACACGGCTACGAGGTGGTCGAAGCGAGCACGCTCGCAGAGGCGCGCATGCAGTGTCAGACGAGGCCTCCGGAGATGCTCCTGCTCGATCTCGGCCTGCCCGACGGCGATGGCGTGGACCTCGTGCGCGAGCTTCGCGGTTGGTCGAACGTCCCGATCGTCGTGCTGTCCGCTCGCGGTCAGGAAGCAGACAAGGTGAAGGCTCTCGACGCGGGCGCGGATGACTACCTGACGAAGCCGTTCGGAGTGCCGGAGCTGCTGGCTCGGTTGCGCGTGGCCTTGCGTCACGCGGAACTCGCCGCGAGTGGGAAGTCTGAGCCTGTATGGCAGTGGCGAGCCGACGACGGTGATGCCTGGAGTCTCGACGCCGCGCGCCGCGTCGTGATGCGCACGGTCGCGGGCGCACGGCACGAGGTGCGCCTCACGCCCACGGAGTACCGGCTGCTGCTCGTTCTGGCGCGCCACAACGGCAAGGTGCTGACCCACTCGTGGCTGCTGCGCGAGGTCTGGGGACCGCACCACGAAGGCGACGTCGCGTACCTGCGGGTGTACATGGGGCAACTGCGCCAGAAGCTCGAGTCCGAGCCAGCCCAGCCCAGCCTCCTGTTGACCGAACCGGGCATCGGCTACCGCATGCGCGCCGCCGATGCGACAGAGTCCAGCGGTTGATCTGCACGGGTGGACAGGGCGGCAGGCGGCCCGGACGCCGGGCGTGGTCGCCACCTCGTGATGAATGGGATCGAGCGATCCCGGCCGACGTTACGTCGCACACGTTCTCACGCGTTTCCAGTCGGTCTTGGAACTACCAAACCAATGGATGGAGACCATGACCAGAGCTCACCCCCTCGAGAAGGAGAGCTGCCCTGTCGGGCGATCGCCGTCGATGGCTGTAGAGCTTGTCGCGCTGTCCTTGTGTACGGCTGCGAATCGAGTCGCGCTTGGTCGCGGATGCTCGCTCCGGGTCGCACGACTACCACGAAACACGCGAGATCGGGCAAGATCAGGGGTGACTGCTTGCGACTCGGCGGCTCGTCGCTAATCTTTGTAGACACGCCATCTACGGTTGCTCCAACGAGATGCGGCAGCCAGCCATTCGCTTCCCCGGAGCCGATGGGGTGCAGGGGGTCGGAGGTTCAAATCCTCTCGCTCCCACCTTTCTTCTTCTCCTGCCCTTCGCGCACACATGTCGAACGGCCAACGCAGGCTGGCCTGCAGGGTTGCGCAGACCCCAATGCACCCAGCCGTCGTAGTCCTGCTCGCTGTCGCGCTGCTTGTTGTCGCGGTGGTGGTCGTGCGCTCCCGATCTGACGGGAGGAGTCCAGCGGCAACGCGCGGGGCGGTGGCTCGCCCGCCGTCGATCTACGAGCAGATCCGGGATCAACTACGAGCGTCACCGGATGGGCCGCTGAGTGTGGACCTCCGCACGGACGACCCTGCCATCGAGGGTCAGGTGCGCTTCGCACCAGGCGCCATGGATGCCCTGTTCGGGGCCGGTGAAGGAGGCGCAGAGTGGAAGAAGGTCCTCGACGTCATCCGGCGAATGGGTCGGGGCAAGGCCTTGGACTGGGCCGCCCTGGACGCTGTGACGGCCGAGGCGCCGACGGCGAGCAACGTGGACGCACTGATCGACCAGCTTCGCAAGAGTGACGTGACCCAGGGGGTGAAGGATCGATTCTGGGAGCTTGCGCAGAAGTCACGGCGGATCGAGTCCGTCAAGTGGGGCATTGCCATCGGCGGAATCGGGCTCCGGCCAGACGAACTCGAGCCCCTTGTCGTCCTCGCCCATCATGCCGAGTTCACCCTGTACGCGGCGCATGTCCTGATGCGCGAGGGAGTGCGAGAGCCGCGCTATCGCCGCAAGCTCGTCGACCTCCTGCCGCGCGCACGGCAGTGGGGAGTGATCCGCCTCATCGACTACATCGTGCAGAGCGACGACCTGATTGCCGACAGGGAGGTGCAGCGGGACGTGCTCATCCATGGGATGGAGAACAACGATGGCATTCCGATGGAAGTGGCATTCACCATCGCCAAGGCCGTCGATGTTCGCGGCTTCATCGACGCCTGCCGAGCCGACGACGGGTTGCGTCGCGCGGTCTCCTACCTGATGGACTCGCTGCTGACCGAGCCGATACCTCGCGGCGGTCTCCGCGACCTTCCTGGCTGGGAAGGCCTCTATGATGCGTGGGTTGAGTTCCTGGAGCAGTGCGCGCCTGACGTGAGGCTCCTCGGTTCGCTACGAAGCCTGCGCCAGTTCCTGGACGATGACCGCTTGGAATGGAGTCGAAGAGGCCTGGAGCGGGATCGGATCGAGCGACTGTGGAGCACGAAGTTCTCCATGGAGACCCTTCGCAAGGGACTGGACGACGAGCGCGATCGCTGGCGGGCCCTGCAGATCATCGAGGAGCAGGGCGCGCGTGAACTCCTGCCTCACGTGCGGCAGGCGCACTCGATGACGCCGGACTACAGCACCATCTGCGTGCTCGCGAAGATCGGCGGCGAGGAGGATCTGGAAGCCCTGCGCGCATCGATCGGCAGGCTCGTAGACATCGAAGCTCGCAAGCACATCCCCCTGAGCCGGCAGAACGTGTTCGGTCCGGAGCACAAGAACTCGATGGAGTACGGCCAGATCGTTCGTGCGATGGCGCGCCTCGCCACTCGTGATGCCGTCAACACGATCAAGCGGGCGCTGATCGACTACGACCCGTACGTCCGGGCGGCGGGCTGCGACGCGGTCGCCAACCTGAGAGCCGATCTCATCGACGACGAGATCCGGGCTGCCGTGCGTTCCCGCCTCGGCGACGCGCCGCCATACGTTGCGGAGTCTGCGCGCAACGCAGCCCGCGCCCACGACATCCGGGACTGATCGGGCACTTGCTTCACCGCGGGATCCGGTTGAGGGTGTAGCAGGCCCACGAGTGCAGCAGCGGCGCCCCATCCGCACTGCGCACGCCGGAACAGTCGATGTCGTGCACGTGGCCTTCGACGAGGCCCTGCACCACCAGCCGCACGCCCAGCCGATCCTCGTCCAGCGTCGCCGCCGTCACGATCGGCGTCGTCTCGTCCACCTCGGGGCTGCCGTAGGACTCCTGATACACATGCGTGTAGCTGCGCAGGCGATAGCTCGCCGTCGACGTCGCGGTCGCCGCATCCACCGGCTTCGTGAAGCGGACCTGGAAGCCGTCGGGCCGGGCCGACACCCGCAGCAGCTCGAACGGGACCACGCCCGTGTACTCGATGCGTTCGAGGATGTGCCGCTTGTTGCCGCGGACCGGCCAGCCGCGATTGGTGCCACCGGTGACCAGGTACCCATTCTCGGCGAACTCGATGGCGAGCACGCCATTGCCGAGCCCCTCGCGGAACGGATGGCAGCAGCCCTGCCAGACGCCGTCGACCTGCTCGGTGGTGGCCCGCATGACGAGGCTCAGGCTGTAGTCGGCGACGAACAGCTGGCCGGCAAACGGCCCGAAACGGCCCTGCGTGCGGTCGACGCGGAAGGCGGTGATCGACTGGCCCATGCGCCGGTAGGGGAACACCACCGCATACGAGTCGAGCTGTTCGATGCGCCGGCTCTCCGCGTGCAGACGCGACCGGTTCCGCGGCTCCAGGGGCCGCGGACCCAGCTCGCGGCCGAGCGGCAGGTCGTAGGCCGGAAAGCAGATCGGATGGCCCAGGAAGGCGCCGGGGCGGAGGTGCTTGAGGGAGCACGAGCCGTTCCACGGGCCCTGGCTCTCGACGTAGAACATCGCGCCGGTCTCGTTCGGGCCGACGCCGCCGGCGCTGCGGATGCCGCTGGCGATGGGGATGGTCCGCCGATCGGCGGTGACCTGGAAGGCGAAGCCGCGGTAGGGCGCCTTGTAGTGATAGGAATCGGAGAGGCCGAGCACGACGTAGACGCTGCCGTCGGGCTGCACCCCCGAGCCCCAGGCGAACTCGTGGTAGTGGGCGAAGCCCCAGACGTCGCTCAGGTTCTCGAACCGGTCGGCGCGGCCGTCCTCGTCCCGATCGGTGATGCGGGTCAGCTCGGTCTGCTGGGTGGCGTAGAAGGCGCCGTCGTGGAAGCCGAGGCCGAGCACCTCGTCCAGGCCGGTGGCGAAGCGATGGACACGCGGGTCCGGCCGTTCGTCGAAGGCGCCGTCGACGATCAGGATCTCGCCGCGGCGGGTGCCGATGGCGAGACGGTTGCCCGGCAGCAGGCACATGCTGCCGGCCTCGAGGGCCAGCTCGGCGGGGATCGGCAGCTCGACGATGCGGTAGTGGGCGGCCTCGGCGGGGCCGGTGCCCCAGGCGCCGCCGAGTTCCTGGGCGTGCAGGGCCGCAGGCAGCAGCAGTGCCATGCCGGCGACGACGGCCCTCATCGACCTTCCTCCTGCCAGCGGTAGTCGAGGGTGAAGCGAAGGCCGGCGGGCGAGGCGCCGAACGGCAGGCGCAGCTCCCGGGCGTCCTGGCCCTCGATCACCGCGATCGTGGCCGGCGCGTCCGGGCAGTGCACCAGCAGCGTCGCGCCGACGCGCGTCGTGTGCTGATCGATGCCCTCGATGCGGACGTTCCGCGCGGCCAGGAACCAGAGGGATGCAGCGGGTCCGGTCAGGCGCAGCGTGCGCCGCAGGATGGTCGCGCCGTCGGTGCCCGGCAACGGCTGCGTCGTGTCCTCCACCGTGACCGCACCGGCGGTGTAGCGGAAGGTCGGGCCTCCGCCGTCGCCGAGGTCGTAGCCGAGCCAGCGATCGCCGCGGTCGCGGCGCGTGGCCGACGGCCAGGGCAGGTCGGGGCGGTCGAGCGCCGCGAAGGCGGGGCCGTTGGGCAGTTCGGCCCGGCGGTTGGAGAGGATCTGCGCCGCGCCGCTGCCCTGGGACGTCCACACCGGCCGGGTGTCGAGGAAGCGGCCCCACCAGACCTGGTTCAGCGCGAGGTTCTCGGCATCGAAGGTCAGGCTGACGCCGCCCGGATGGCCGACCGCGATGGCGCGCTTGCCGGCGCCCTGGACGCTGCGGCGCAGCAGGATCGTCTCGTCGCGCACGACCAGCTCGATGGGCGGTGCGCGCAGGCCGTCCGGCTTGCGCACGTTGCGACCCTCGGCGAGGTAGTGCCAGAGGCCGGCGATCTGCCGCGCCGCGTCGCCGTCGGCGATGCCCGGCCGGGTCGAGCGACCGTCGGGGAAGAAGTGCGGCATCAGCGTGTTCGGCTTGAAGCGGAACGGGTCGCGCAGGTAGCGGGCGAACCACTCGGGGCGCAGCCGCTCGCCGGTGGTGTGCACGAGGTCGATCGCGCCCATCGCGCCGGCCTGTTCCCCGGCGAAGAGGTGGCAGGAGATGCAGTTCATGCCGCGTTCGCCGGTGATCTGGCGACCGATCTCGAGCACCGCGTTGGCCGCCTCGCGGTCGGCCGGCAGGGGGAGCACCTCGTCGCCGGGCACCGCGTCCACCGCATCCACGGCGGCGAGCTGGTCGGCGAGCTGCCCGCCCAGATCCGGACCGAAGCCCGGCATCCGCGTCTGCAGATAGGGGCGCTCGCGCTGGCCGTGGGCGATGGTGCGGGCGAGCCACGGCCGCTGCAGCCTGGCGCCGACGCCGGAGAGGTCGGGCGGGATCCGGCCATCGTCGCCCAGGTTCGGCTCGTCCGTGCCGAACAGGCCGAGCCGCGGCGTGAGCGCATCGATGCCGTCCCGCCGGTGACACGCGAGGCAGCGTCGGGATGCGAGCTGCTGCAGGACGAGCGCGGGGCCGGTGGGCGGCGGATCATCCGGCGCCAGTGCGGCCCGCAGGTCGTCGCGTTGCCCGGGGGACAGCGCGTAGTGGGGCCAGGGGCCGGCGCCGCCCGACAGGCAGCCGCGCCGCGGGTCGAGGCCGGCCAGCGGCGGCGGCGTGGCCACGTCGACGCGCTCGGGGTCGGGCAGGGCGTGGCACGCGGCGCAGCGGAGCGCGGCGAACAGGGCCCGGCCGGCCGGCACCAACGCCGCATCGATCGCCTCGGCCGGTGGCGCCGGCGGTCCGCCCTGGCCCAGCAGGTGCTGGCTGAGGTCCTCGGCTTCGGCGGGGGCGAGGGCGAAGTCCGGCATCCGGCGGCTGGGACGGGCGACGTGGGGCGCCAGCAGGAAGGCGCGCAGCGTGGCGGTCGTGTACTTCCTGGTCAGGTGCGGGAAGGGGGTGGCCTCGCCGTGGCAGGCGCGGCAGCCGATCCGTCCGAACAGGTCGGCGCCGCGCGCCGCCGCCGTCGGATCGTGGGGCGCGTCGGCGAGCGGGCCCGACCCCGTGTGGGAGCGCAGGTAGTGCGCGAGAGCCGCGGCGGCGGCCGGCCGTTCGGCCGCGTCGAGGCCGCGCAGGAGGTCCGGCATGGTCGTGCCGGGCTCGGTGGTCAGCGGTGCGGCGAGGAACGGGGCGAGATAGCTGCTGGCGACGCGTCCGCCCAGCGTCGCGAGGTCGGGACCGGGGGCCGCCGCGATCGGCTGGTCGCCCGGATCGTGGCAGGCGACGCAACCCAGTTCGCCGAGCAGGACGCGGCCCCGCACGAGCGCCGGCAGCCCGGCGGCGTCGAGGCCGGCGAGCACCGGCGGCGCCGCAGGCGTGGGATCGTCGCTGTCGCCCGCTGCGCAGGCGGCGAGCGTCAGCACCAGGGCCGCGCATGATCGCGGGGCGAGCATGGGAACGAGCATAGGATCGTCGTCACCTGATCCCAGCGCGCAGGCGCCTGCCGGGAGCGGGCGGGCTTGGCGGCTGTGGACGAGGCGCGCAGACTTGGGGCCATGCGAACGCTCTCCCGCCCGTTCCTCCGTCTGTTGCTGCCCCTCGTGGGACTGGTCGCCGGGCTGCAGGCCCAGACCCAGGCGCCGAAGGTCCAGGTGTTCATCCTCATGGGGCAGTCCAACATGGTCGGCTTCGGGCGGATCGCCGATCCCGGCAAGCCGGGCACGTTGGAGCAGCTGTGCAAGGAGAAGGGCCGCTATCCCCACCTGCGGGCGCCGTTCGTGCTGGCCACCATCGGCTTCGATGGGATGGACCTGAGGGGCCACGGACTCACGGTGTTCGAGGCGCAGATGGCGGTCAGCGGTGAACGCGGCAAGTACCCGCAGTTCGCCGGCAACGTCCGTTCCATCGATGCCCGGCCGTTCTGGCGCACGAAGGAGCAGTCACCGAACCAGCGGCAGGGTCACCACTACTGGCACAACGCCGAGACCTACATGGAGGTTGGCGATGCGCTCGGCCGGGCGATGGTGGAACTCCGGAACAAGCGCTGAGGCGCGGGCCGGTAACATCGTCGCGTGCCCGCCACCCTGCCCCCCAGCATCTTCAACGACGTCGTCGGCCCCGTCATGCGAGGGCCGTCGAGCTCGCACTCGGCGGCTTCGGTCCGGATCGGCCGGCTCGCTCGCGACCTGTGCGGCGGCCAGCCCGAGCGCGTGCTGGTCGAGTTCGACACCGAGGGGTCCCTGCCGACCACCCATCAGAGCCAGGGCTCGGACATGGGGCTGTTCGGCGGGTTGCTGGGCTGGGAGGCCGACGACGAACGCCTGCCGGAGTCGGCGGCCGCCCTGCGTGAGGCGGGCATCGGACTCGAGATCCGCTACGCGGAGCTGCACGATCCGCATCCCAACACCTATCGCCTGACCCTCTGGAAGGCCGGCGTCGACCACCGGTTGGTCGCCATCTCCACCGGCGGCGGGATGATCGAGGTGATCGGGATCGATGGATCGCCGGTGTCGCTGTTCGGCGACTACGCCGTGACGATCCTCGATGTCGCCGGCGATGGGCGTGAAGTGGCGGCAGCGATCGAACGACGCGCATCCTGCGACGCGGTGCAGGTCATCGACCGGCCGACGACCCGCGTGCTCGTCATGGCACGCGAGATCGTCGCCGACGACGTTCTCGCCGGCCTGCCCGGCGTGCGCCGCGTCCGGCGTCTGCGCCCGGTCCTGCCGGTGCTGTCGCAGAAGGGCCTGTCGGTGCCCTTCCTGCACGCCGGGGAGCTGCAGGCTGCGGGCGATCCGACGGCGCGCCGTCTGTCGGACTTCGCCATCGACTACGAGTGCGCCCGGGGCGGCATCGATGCCGGTGCCGTGTTCGCGCAGATGCGGCGGATCCATGGGATCGTCGTCGCCGGCATCCGGCAGGGTCTCGCCGGCACCGACTACCGCGATCGCATCCTGCCGCGGCAGAGCCACCGCTTCGCCGACCGGCTGGAACGCGGCGAACTGCTCGAGGGCGGCATCCTCAACCGCACGATCCTCTACGTGACGGCGTTGATGGAGGTGAAGAGCGCGATGGGCGTCATCGTCGCCGCGCCGACCGCCGGCTCGTGCGCCACGTTCCCGGCCACCTGCGTCGCCGCCGCCGAGGCGATCGGTGCCGACGAGGAACGGACCCTGCGGGCGATGCTGGCCGCCGGTCTGATCGGCGTGTTCGTGGCGACGCGGTCGAGCTTCGCGGCCGAGGTGGGCGGCTGCCAGGCGGAGACCGGCGCCGGCGCGGCGATGGCGGCGGCAGCGCTGGTCGAGCTGGCCGGCGGCACCGCGGCCCAGGGGCTGTCGGCGGCGAGCCAGGCGCTGCAGAACGTGCTGGGCCTGGTCTGCGATCCGATCGCCAACCGCGTCGAGGCGCCGTGCCTCGGCCGGAACGTCGCCGGCGCGGCCAATGCGCTCGCCTGCGCCAACATGGCGCTGGCCGGCTACGACCACCTGATCCCGCTGGACCAGGTGCTCGACGCCCATCGGCAGATCAGCGAGAACATGGCGCGGGAACTGCGCTGCACGGCGCTGGGCGGGTTGTCGGTCACGCCGGCGTCGAAGGCGATCGAGGCGCGGCTGTGCGGCGGCGGCGGCTGTGGCAGCTGCGGCGTCGGGTAGCGCCCGCGCGCGGTGCAGGATCCGGGGGAAGATCGTCGCGGTGGGGGCGTCCCACGGCCGCTTCCGCACAGGACCCACCGGATCCCGGAGACCAGACCATGACCCACCGCTCGCACGTGCTCCTCGCCTCGTTCGTGTCCCTCGGCATCGTCGCCGCCCAGGAAGGCGCCCGCACCGAGTCGGCGCCGGCGGCCCGCGCCGCCACCTTCGTGCTCGACGCCGGCACCCATGAGATCCCGGCGCTGATCGACCGGGTCGCCGAGCACCTCCAGTACAACATCCTCTACAACCAGAACGAACTGGGCAACGCCGGCTCGGTCCGGACCATGCGGCGCACCGAGGTGGATCGCCAGGGCTGCTGGGAGCTGTTCGGCTCGCTGCTCTACCACAAGGGCCTGGCGATCCTGCCGCTCGACCCGGCGAAGGGCTTCTACGAGGTCGTCGGCATGCAGGGCCCGCGCGCCCGGGAGATCGCGACGTCGTCGATGTACGTGCCGAGCGACCAGATCGAGCAGTACGCCAACCAGAAGGCGACGCCGATCCTGACCTCGGTGGCGCTGCAGAACATCAACGCCACCATCGCCACCAACGCGCTGCGACCGTTCTTCGCCCAGTCCGGCGGTCCCGGCATGAGCGGCCTGTCGCTCGGCAACGTCGGCAACAACAGCCACCTGCTGGTGCAGGGCTACGGCCCGCAGGTGGCGGCGGCGTGCCGGCTGCTGCGGCTGGTCGACGTCGGCGGTGACGCCGGCAGCGTGATCCAGGTCGTGCGGCTGGAGCACGCACCGGCCCAGGACATCGTCGCCCGCCTGGACGAGACCTTCGGGCCCGCCATGCAGGCGCAGATGCAGCAGGGCATGACCCTGGGCGTGCCGTTCCGGTCGGTGGCGCACCCGGCCCTCAACGCCGTCATCCTGAGCGGCACCGAACAGCAGGTGCGCGAGGCGCTGACCCTGGTGGCGAGGCTCGACGCGCCGGCGGCGGCGGAAGTGCCGCTGTCGACGTCGATCGAGCAGCGGCTGCGTCAGCTCGAGCAGCGGATCGAACGGCTGGAACGGCAGCTCGCCGGCGGCAAGTAGCCGGCCGCGCCGGCGCCTGGGCTCAGTTGCCCAGGTGCCAGCGGCCGTCGATGCGGACGAAGCGGAGCGGCCGGTCGATGCCCGCACCCTCGAACACCGCCTCATCGCCCTTCGCGTCCAGGACCGGCGTCAGGTTCTGCGCCTTCTCCAGGCCCTGGCGCAGCAGGGCCGCCTTGTCCTTGCCGAAGTCGGCGATGGTCTCGGCGAAGCGCTCGGCGCCCTTCTCCCGCAGGCGGGCGAGTTCCTCGGGCGTGGCGTAGGTTTCGATCAGCTTCTGGTGCTCCTTCCGGGTCAGCAGCAGGAGCATGTCGGCGATGGCGGCCTTCAGTTCGGCCGGGGGCGCGGCGGCGGCGGCGGCGCGGCCGTAGGGCGCGAACGGCTGGTTGTTGAAGTCGCCGCCGACGAACAGCAGGTCCTGCTCGGGGGTGGCGCCGGGCGCCAGCATCAGGTTGAAGGACTCGGCATCACCCATCGGGTCGCCGCCGCGTTCGCGGAACCAGATCAGGTGCGGGTTGCCGTGCGTCTCGGTCAGCAGGAACGGGTGCTCCTTGCCACGCAGGGTCATCGTGCCGGCCAGGAAGATGCGCATCTTCTGCAGCGGCTCGTGGAACTTCGCCGGGATGCGGGCCGCGACCTGCGGATCGACCTGGAACACCAGCAGGTCGACGCGGGCCTTCTTGCCGAGACGTTCGCCCAGCGCGGCGTCGGCGCGCCAGGTGCCGGCCAGCCGGCTGGCCACCACGTTCTCCGGATCGGGCTGCACCTGCAGGGGCGTCTGGGCGGTCAGCAGGCCGGTGAGGCCGGTGAGGAGGAGGAGCGAGAGCGAGGACGATGCGTGCATCATGGGAATGGTGCGCTTGCGGGCGGACGGGACAAGTACCGCGGCGGGAACGGCACGGATCGGGGCGCTGCATTGACCCGGGCGTGGCCTTTGGGCAACGTGCGCGCCGCCTCGTGAATACCGACTCTCGCCCGCGCCCATCCTGGACCGTGGCCCTGCTGTGCAGCGGCATCGCCACCGCCGCGGCGCTGGCGGCGGCGTGGGTCAGCGACGACGGCATGGTGACCTTCCGCACCGTCGAGAACCTGGCCGGGGGCGACGGCTTCCGCTGGAACGTCGCCGAGCGGACCCAGACCGCGACGCACCCGCTGTGGATCCTGCTGCTGGCGGGCTGCCGGTGGCTCACCGGCGAGCTGTACCTGACCGCCATCACCGTGAGCCTCCTGTGCACCGCCGGTGCGACGTTGCTGGTGGCGCGGCTGGCGCGATCGAACGCGACGGCGCTGGTGACCGTGCCGCTGGCGATGCTGGCGTCGCGGACGGGGACGGCCTACGCCACGGGTGGGCTGGAGAACCCGCTCACCTACCTGCTGGTGGCGGCGTTCGCCGGGGCGTGGTTCGCCGAGGGGCCGCGGCCGGCGCGGGTGCGGCGGCTCGGGCTGCTGGCAGCGCTGCTGGTGCTGGCGCGCATCGATCTCGTGCTGCTGGTGCTGCCGTGCGTCGTCGCCTCTCTGCGCGGCGTGCCGTGGCGGGCGGCCGGGCGGGCGCTGCTGCCCGGCGGGGTGCTGCTGGTGCTGTGGGGCGCCTTCGCGCTGCTCTACTTCGGCACCGCCATCCCGACGCCGGGCTACGCCAAGGCGATGGCGCTGGACGTGCCCGCGGGCGAACTGGCGCGGCAGGGGCTGCGCTACCTCGCCGACCTGGGGTGGCGCGACCCGGCGACGGCGCTGCTGCTCGGCGCGGCGGTGATGCTGGGCCTCGGCGCCGCCCGCGGGCGCGCGGCTGGCGCCGTGGCGCCGGCGCTGGGCATCGCGTTGCAGGTCGTCTACACGCTGAAGATCGGCGGCGACTTCATGGCCGGCCGCTTCTTCTCGGCGGCCCTGTTCCTGGCGATGGCGACCCTGGCGGCGGTGCTGCGGCCGCGCGGCGCAGCGCTGCTGGCGGTGGGCCTGGGGGCGGCGGCGGCGGTGGCGCCCGGCTGGCCGGCGTGGCTGCGGCCGGTGCCGCCCGCCGCCGAGGCGCGGATGGAGCACGGGATCGCCGACGAACGCAGCTACTACGCCGAGCACCTCGCCCTGTGGAGTCCCCGGCGCGACTGGCCCGAATACGGCGCGTTCGTGCGGCCGCTGCAGGCGGCGGGCAGGACGCGGCCGATGGTGGCGCTGGCCCACGCGGTGGGCCATTTCGGCCTGCAGGCGGGACCGCTGGTGCACCTGGTGGAGCCGTGGATCTGCGACCCGCTGCTGGTGCGCCTGCCGTTGGCGGATCCGGCGCACTGGCGGATCGGCCACTTCACGCGGCGGGTGCCGGAGGGCTACCTGGAGACGCTGGCCAGCGGCGAGAACCGCATCCATCACCCGGCCCTGCGGGAGTACCACGACCTGCTGGCCGCGGTGCTGCGGGCGCCGCTGCTGGACGGCGCGCGGCTGCGGGCGCTGGGGCGGCTGTGGCTGGGCGACGGCGCCGAACTGCTGGCGCGCTACGTGCGCGAGGAGTATCGGCGGCCGCCGCTGGTCACCGTGCCTGCCGCCCGCCTGGCAGCGGACGTCGCGCCGGGCACGTTCTGGTTCGACCGCGACTGCGTGGTGGTGCGCGAGGGCGGTCTCCGCGTCGCGTTCGACGCGCCGGCGGACGGCGCCGCACTGTTGCTGGTCGCCGATGGCAGCGGCCAGGGCGAACTGCGCTTCTGCCGGGGCGAACAGGTCCTGGGCACGGCGCCGGTGGCGTTGGGCGCGTTCGGCGCCGCCGTGCAGCGCATCGCGGTGCCCGACGGCGCGCGCGGCTTCGACGCGGTGGAGGTGCACCTGTCGCTGCCGGGCGATCCGGCGGTGACCGTGCTGCCGGTGTTCGCGGTGCTCGGCCTGCGCCCCGAGTAGGGCGCAGGCCGGATGCCCGCCGCTGGCGTTACAGCGTGCCGAACTGCAGGCGCAGACCGTTCGAGCTGAGCATGCCGAGCGCGTTGACGCCGGGCACCATCGACGCCACCTGGGCGTACGCCGACTGTCCGACCCAGGCCGGCGAGGCCGGCATGGTCACCGCCATCGATGCGGTGGGCGCGCCCAGCAGCAGGAACGTCGTGTCGAGGCCGACGTACTGCGGGCAGCCCGGCATGCCGAAGCTGGCCAGATCGATGCCGGGGTTCACCTGGGTGAAGCTCAGGATCAGGATGCTGATGCCGAGCCCCGCGGGCGGGATCTCGCTCACCTGCAGGGTGGCGGTGCTGCCGATCAGCGGCCGGCTCGAGGCGTTCAACGTCAGGCCGACCAGATCCGTGGCCGTCGACATGCCGACCGATGCCGACAGGTCTCGCGGACCAGGATTGCGATTGTTCATGCCGGGGCTGAAGCCGACCATGCAGGGCGTCCAACTGCCGGTGGTGTCGATCTCCTGATAGCGGAACTCGACGAGACCGCTGTTGTAGATCGCCACCTGGAAGGAGTTGGTTGCGCGCGGCGACGGCGGCGAGGCGAGCCAGATCGGCACGCTCTGCCAGGTCACGTAGGCGACGCCACCGCTCTCCTCGAAGGTGACCGTGCCGCCGCCGGCCGGGCTGGGATCGAGGTCGACGTAGCAGGCCGAGAACACGGGGCCCCGGCTCAGCAGGGCCGTGGGCGAGGTGTCACAGACGTAGCTGCCGTGGGTCGGTTGCTGGAGCCAGACGTTGCCATTCGACTCGACCACCAGGGCGTTGGTCGAGCCGCCCGGGTAGGGGAAGGTGAACGACAGCGGCTGCGGCGTGGAGACCGCGTCGTCGCCGAGGCCCAGCGGCGCGGCGGTGTGGGTGAACCACTGGTTGCTGCCCGTCACCATGGTGTAGCCGCCCTGCAGGTTCGGGACGAACAGGTAGCTGTTGGTGACGCCGACCGAGCCGTTGAGATCGAAGGTGCCGACCGGGAACTGCTCGTAGAACGAGACCTTCTGGTCGTAGCAGCCGGTGCCGTACTTGTCGCTGTGCGCGACGCCGGCCGGGATCGTGTAGTCGAACAGCATCACGGCGGCGAAGTAGGACAACGCGCCGGTGGCGGCGGTCGGCGTCGCCGACGAGTTGCGCCGGGCCTTGTGCAGGGCATTGCTGCCCGCCGCGGTGTTCGGCACGGGGATGAACGACGGCGCGGTGGGCGCGGTGACGTCGACGCAGAGGTCGAGGCCCGAGCCGGGGTTGTAGGTGAACGGCGTGCTGAGCGTGATGTCGACGTAGTAGTCGTTCGGGGTGCCGCCGTTGGTGGGCAGGAGCGTCAGATTGCCGGTGAACACCGTCGCCACGTCGGGGCCGACGTTCGACGCGAAGGCCGTGCTCATCGAGTTCCAGTCCAGCGGACTGGTCGACATCTGCACCGTGATGCCCGAGTAGACCTGGCCACCCGGATCGATCGTGCCGTTGATGGCGCGGCAGCGCAGCCGGGAGATGCTGATCGGGTGGTTGATGCCGCGGTCGGTCCAGTGCGTGGAGTCGTAGAGCATCTGGAACCGGAACGCCGTCGAGCGCCAGATCAGCGTGGTGTTGCCCGCGTAGCTGGTGTCCATGCCCGTGGGCACGACGATGGTCTGCTGGGCGGAGAGGAGAGGGAGGAGCGCGGCGCCGAGCGCCGCCGCGAGGCAGGGTCGAAGCATGATGGAGCCTGATGGGGAGGCTGCGATGCTGCCGCTCCGGCACCGTGCAGGGGCGGCCATGGGAGACCGATGGATGCTAAGGGGCCGTCACGGTGGCGGAAGCCCCGCCCAAGTGCGGTAGAGAGCAAAGCGCGGGTCCCTGCGGCGCTCCGCCATCCATGACATGCCGCGATTGACCGATCCCGCCGTCCGCCGGACGATGCGCGCCGGACCCGGGCGACCGGGCCGTTCTTTCTCCCGTCCACGGCGTCCGTGGCCGAAGGCAGGGCGCCGACCACCATCGAGGTCTCCATGCGCCTGATCACCACGTTGCTCCTGGCAGCCACCGTGCTGCCGGTGTTGCCGGCCCAGCTCACCGTCGTCACGCCGCCGGGCTACGACCTGCTGGAAGGCAACTCCAACAACGCCTTCCCCTGGAATCGCGGCACCGCCAGCATGCGCTACCAGCAGCTCTACGACAGCACGAGCTTCCCGGCGATCACCGGGCCCGTGCTGATCACGGGGATGCGGTTCCGCGCCAACGGCACCACGGCGACCTGGACCGGGGGCTCCTGGCCCAACGTGCAGATCGACCTGTCGACCGCGACGGTCGACCACGCGGCGTTCAGCCTGACCTTCGACAGCAACCACGGACCGGATCGGACGACGGTCCACAACGGCAGCGTCACGGTGCAACCGGGCACCGGCAACGGCACCACGGTGCCGGGACCGTGGCACATCGCCATCACGTTCGGCGTGCCGTTCCTGTACGACCCTAGCAGCGGCAACGACCTGTGCATGGACGTGATGCTGGACGGCGCCGGCTGGTCGGGCGGCAGCACCCAGGCCGATGCACACTCCGGCACCGCGCCGCCGGCGCTGTGCTCGCGGCTGTGGTTCGCCGGCAACCACCAGTCGCCGACGGCCGGCGGCAGCGCCGCCAACTACGGCATCATCACCGAGTTCACCTATGTGCCGCCGCAGGGCTACGCCCGGGCCAGCACCTACGGCCAGGGCTGCTACTTCGATGCGATCTCGTGGTACGAATCGTTCCCGGTGGGGACCTTCGACCTCGGCAGCGCCACCAGCACCAACAGCATCATGGTGATTCCGACGGGGACCGGCTGGTTCGTGGCGCCGGTGGGCTCGCCGTGGGTGCCGCCGGTGTCCGCCAACCTCGGACTGGCCGACGACTCGGTGACCCCGCCGATCAGCCTGCCCTTCACCTTCCCCTATCCCGGCGGGTCGACCACCGCGATCCAGATCGAATCGAACGGCAACGTCTGGCTGCAGGCGCCCACCCACGCGAGCTTCATCTGCAACACCTCGCCCGGAGCGCTGCTGTCGCGCGGACCGGTGATCAGCGCCTTCTACGATGACCTGGATCCGAGCGCGACCGGCGGCGGCTCGGTGCACTACGACGTCGACCCCAGTGGACAGATCGTCTACATCACCTGGGTCGGCGTGCCGATCTGGCTGGCCTCGCCGCCGCCGTCGCGGCCGACCAACACCTTCCAGGTCGCCCTGTACTCCAGCGGGCAGGTGGAACTGCGCTACCAGGGCATGGACAGCACCGGCAGCTGGACGTCGACGCTGACCGGCATGAGCCCGGGCATGGCCAACCTGAATCCGGGCAACCGTGACATCTCGGCGGCGATGCCGTTCCTGACCCGGCCGGATTCGCTGCCCCTGGCGATGGCTCCGGTGGGCCGGCCGGTGGTGGGCAGCACGACGTTCGGCCTGCGCATCGGCAACATCCAGCCCCAGAGCCTGCTCGGCGCCCTGGTGCTCAGCCTCGGCCAGTTCAATCCCGGCCTCAGCCTGCAGGGCCTCGGCATGCCCGACTGCTACCAATACGTGGGCAGCGACGCGGTGATCATCGTGCCGTTCGCCGGCAGCTCGGCGACGGTGCCGATGAACGTGCCGAACAACCCGGTCCTGGCGGGGCTGCGCCTGTACGGCCAGGCGGTGTCGTTCCTGCCCGGCATCAACCCGCTCGGCATGGTGTCGTCGAACGGCGTGGCCATGCAGGTGGACCTGCTCTAGCGCGTCTCCGACCTGCGGCCCCCATGGTGGCCGGCCAGGCGCCGGTCACCGTGGCAGGGCCAGCAGGGTCTCGAGGCGAACCTGCCGTTCGGCCCAGTGGCGCTTGTAGTCCATGGCTGGGCCCATGTCGTAGCGCCGGGCGCCCTCTTCGCAGAGCCAGCGGAGCTGTTCGAGCTGCAGCAGGTTGCCGATGCCGAACCGGGCCCAGGCGTCGACGTAGCTGAACTGCTGGCCGCGATAGACGGCGCCGGCGAGGCCGCCGAAGAGGAAGCCGATGTCGGTGTCCCGGGCCCGGGCGAACACCACCCGGCCGGCGCCGGATACCGCGAGGCGCCGCAGCATGACGCCGTAGAACTCGCGGCTCGGCGGCTCTGCCATGCCGCAGCGATCGAGGCCCTTCCAGCTCGCCTGTTCCACGGCCAGCATGCGCGCGTAGGCGGCGTCGGCCTCGGCGGCGCTGCGCGGCGCCTGCCGCTCGAAGTCGACGCCGGCGTCGGCGGCGCGGCGGGCCGCCGCCCGCAGGTTGCGCCGGAACGTGCCGGACCGGCGGCCGAGGTAGCCGTCGATGCCGCCCGCCAGCGACGCCGTGCATTCGATGGTTGGCTCGCCCCGATGCAGCTCCCGGTGCTCCCCCAGGGCCCGTTGCAGGCGCTGCAGGAGCCGGCCGCGCGGCAGCAGGCCGCCCAGCAGCACCGACGTGCGGAAGCCCTCGCGCCGCCAGTGCTCCTCCTCGGCCAGCAGGAGCTCGACGGCGTCGGGGCCGACCAACGCGGTGCCGAAGAACCAGTGCGCCTCGATCGGTTCCAGCAGCAGGCCGAGACGGAAGTGGCTGCGCGCCGCCAGGGCCAGATGGCTGTCGCCCTCACGCCGGAGCCGCAGCGCGCGCAGCGGCGCGAACGTCTCGTGGTAGGACAGCATCCACTCGGTGCGGCAGCAGAACGGATCTGGCTGCCGGCTGCGGTCGACGGCCCGGTTCCAGTCGGAGTCCGGGCGATCGAGCTGGTCGAGGGTGACTGCGCGCATCGGCGTCGGGAACGAGGTCAGCGATGTCGCCGCGGGTCCACTTCCAGCCGCAGCAGCTCCGGCCGGCTGTAGTGCCCTGCCGGATCGAACGACTGCCGCTCGGCCCGCAGCAGGTCCAGGTCCAGGTCGGCGGTGACGATCGCCTCCTCGGCGCGATCGTCGGCGGCCAGCTCGCCGCCGTCCGGCCCGACGATGCGGCTGCCGCCGGCGCAGTAGACCTCGCCCGCGGCCTCGCGCAGCTCGCGCTGCAGCGGGAACGCCGCCGGCACGTCGGCCGCCCGCAGCACGCCGCTCGCCGCCAGCACGAACACGCGGCCCTCGCGGGCGATGAAGCGTGACGAGTCCCTGGTGAGCGCCGGGCGACCCGGCCACAGCGACACGTGCAGGTCCTCGCCCTCCGCGTAGAGGTGCGCCCGCGGCAGCGGCATCCAGTTCTCCCAGCAGTTCAGCGCACCGATGCGGAAGCCACGGTGCTCGCGCACGATCAGGCCGCTGGCGTCGCCGTGGCCCCAGATCAGCCGTTCCTCGTAGGTCGGCACCAGCTTGCGGTGCAGCACCGGCTCGGCCCCGGGCCCGACACGGAACAGCGAGCACCAGGTCGTGCCGCGGCCGCGGGCGCGGCCACGCTCGATGACGCCGGTGATCAGGTAGATGCCGAGGTCCCGCGCCGCCTCGGCCAGCGCCCGGAGCTCGGGGCCGTCTTCCTCGACGCCGGCGGCGAGGTAGGCGGCGTAGGCGGCCTTCTGCCGCGCGTCCTCGAAGCGCGCGCCGCCGGTGCTCGACAGCCACACCGGGTAGCCCGACAGCGCCGTCTCCGGGAACGCCACGACCTCGGCGCCGCGCCGCGCCGCCTCGGCCAGCCGATCGAGCATGCGAGCCAGGGTCGCGGGCGTGTCGAGGAAGACCGGCGCGAACTGCACGGCGGCGACGCGGATCTGCGGCATGCCCGCATGATGCGGTGCCGTGGGCGGACGGGCCATGGCCGGCTGGCTCAGCGGCCGTGCACGGTCACGCGCACCGGCTGCTCGAAGTCCAGCCGCACCGGCACCTGACCGCCGCCGGTCTCGCCGAGCCGGGCCTGGTAGCCCTGGCCCGCCTCCGTCAGCAGCGACACGCGCAGGCGGCCCGCCGGGTCGGAACGGATCGGCCAGGCCAGCCGGTTGTTCAGGTTCTCGACCAGGCCGCCCCAGAGCTGCTCCTCGGTCGTCTTGAACTTCCGGTGCAACGGGTTCACGCCGAGCACGGTGACGCCTGCCACCGCCTGGCCGCGCCCGTCCACCACGTGGACCTCCGCCATCGCCGTCGGCCGGCAGCGGATCTGCTCGCGGAACGCGCGCGCCGCGCCCGCCTCCGCCCGCAGTGGCACGTCGTAGCGCAGCCAGTGCGTGCCGTCGCAGAACAGCAGGATCCAGGCGTCGGGGCCGAGCCAGCGCACGAAGCGGCCGGCCTGGTCGGTGGCCACCGCGACCTGCTGGGCCGGCGAGTGGATCGTGCCCACCGGCATGACCACGCCGGGCACGCCGCGCAGCGGCCCGCCCTGTGCGTCGAGCAGCTGCAGTTCGACCGGCCGGTGGTCGTGCAGGTCCAGGCTGGTGGTCTTGCCCGCATCCAGCGGCACCCGCCGCAGATGCCACGGCTCGCCGGGTGCCGGCCGCACGTGCAGCATCGTCTCCATCTCGTGCACCGGCAGCGGCACCTCGCAGGACTGCCGTTCGTCGAGCGTCAGCGTCACCGCGCGGTCCAGCGACAGGCCGGTGCGATAGGCGGCGGTGAACAGGATCTCGGGAGCCGGCATCGGCGCGCCGCGCAGGATCAGGCGCAGCCGCGCCGCGGGCTGCATCGGCACCGGGATCGGCCCGTCCTTGTCGATCTTCCGCAGCTCGCCGTCCAGGTACAGGGTCTCCGCCGGATGCGCCGCCAGGAACACCTGCCGCTCGGCGAGCCCCGGTGCGCTCACCAGCACCGTGCGCGGGTACTGCTGCCCCGGCGTCTCGGGCACCAGTGCCTCGGCGATGCCGTCGACGCCGGTCTGCCCCGCCACGCGGAACTCCTCGACGTCGGTGCGGCGGAACAGGGCCAGATGACTGGCGCAGGTCAGGCTGCCCACCGCGTGGCGCACCAGGGCGTTGGCCAGCGGCTGCCCCTGCGGGTCGGTCACCCGCAGGCGGACCCGGCGCAGCCCGGGCAGCGCGAAGGACAGTTCCGGACCAGGCGCCATGGCCGTCATCGGCGCCACCTGCTGGACATGGATCATCGCGCCGTCCCGGTCGCGCACGACGAAGAAGCCGACCGGCGGCAGCGGCGGCACGACGCCGTCCGGTGCCTCGAGCAGCCGGACGTTCAGCGCCGCCGGCGCCACCTGCACCGAGAACGGACCGATCCCGGCCCAGGCGTCGGTGTTGCGCAGGGTGATGCGGAACGGGGCGGCGGTGCGGTCGAGGCGCAGTTCCACCTCGCCGCCGGCCGCGACGCCCTCGGCGATGGCGCTGACCGGCCGCACGCCGCCCTCGCCGGCGGCACCGAGCGCCCAGGCCGAGTAGGTCTCCTGGGCCAGCAGCTTGACGATGAAGCGGCCGCGCGCGTCGGTGCGGGCTTCCACGATGTCGGCGGGGCCGCAGCCGCTGCCGCCCGGCGGTGACCACACCAGGGTCACGTCGGCGCCGGTCACCGCAGCGCCGGCCGCGTCCACCACGGTGCCCACCAGCGGCTTCCGTTCCTGCGCCGGGAGCACCGTCACGCAGGCCAGCAACAGGACGGCGAGACCGCACGGCCGAGGTGAGCTTCCCAGCATCGTTGCAGGATCGCCGACGCCGGCGCCGGCCACAAGGGCCGCCGTCCCGGCTCTCACAGCCCGCGTTGCCACTCCGGCCGCAGCGGCACCCGGCCTTCCAGCGCGTCATCGATCACCGCCAGGATCGCCTGCCGATCGCGTGGCAGCCGGCCGCCCAGCGCCAGCCGGTTGGAGGCGTGGTTGGTGCGGAAGATCGCGTCGCTGGGCGCCGCGTGGGCGACGAACGTGCGCAGCTCCCGCAGGGCGCCCCCGGCATCGGGCAGCGCGAACAGGCCCTTCGCCTCGGCGCGCGCCATCGGCGTGCCGTCGATCACGGTCAGCGTCAGCGCCGACAGGAAGCGCGGGTCCATGGCCGTGGCCAGCTCCGCCGACGCCCGCGCGTGCGGCTCGCTCCGTTCCACGCCGCCGGCGCCGAGCAGGAAGATCACCGACAGCTGCATGCCAGCGCCATGGCAGAGCCGGGCCGCCGCGACGTGATCGGCCGCCGTGCTGCCCTTGGCGATCCTCTTCAAGGTCGCGTCGTCGCCGCTCTCCGGCCCGATGTAGAGCAGGTCCAGCCCCAGCCCACGCAGTTCGGCCAGCTCCGCCGGCGTCTTGCCCAGCACGTTGCCGGCCATCGCGTAGCACGAGACCCGCCGCAGGGACGGGAACGCCGCGCGGCAGGCGCCCAGGATCGCGCGCCAGTGCGGCAGGTCCAGGATCAAGGCATCGCCGTCGGCGACGAACACCTTGCGCACGTCCGCGCCGAGCGTCTCGCCGGCCATGGCGATGTCCGCCAGCGTCTCCGCCAGCGGCCGCACCGCGAACTCCTTGTCCCGGTACATGTCGCAGTAGGTGCACCGGTTCCAGCTGCAGCCGATGGTCGCCTGCAGGATGTAGGAGTCGGCCTCGCTCGGCGGACGGAAGATGCGGCCCTGATAGCGCACCGCCGGACGATAGCCGGCACGCACCGCGCTGTTCCATCCCGGCGTCCGGCCGCCACAATGCGCCGTCATGCGCACGCTCCTCCTGACCGTCGTCGCCACCCTCGCCGCCTGCCACTCCGCGGCGCCCGCGCCGCTCCACCCGCTCTTCAACGGCCGCGACCTGGCCGGCTGGCACGCCGACGTGCCCGCCGCCGACGGCAAGCCCGACGCGCCGCCGTCGTTCGCCGTCCGTGATGGCCTGCTGGTCAGCCTCGGCAAGCCCGAGGGCCATCTCATCACCGACGCCTCCTACCGCGACTACCGCCTCACCGTCGAATGGCGCTGGCCCGGCGAGCCCGGCAACTGCGGCGTGCTGGTGCACGCCTCCACGCCGCGCCGCCTCTACGGCATGTTCCCGCAGTCCATCGAGTGCCAGCTCCACGTCGGCAACGCCGGCGACTTCTGGTGCATCGGCGAGGACATCACCGTGCCGGACATGGAGCAGCGCCGCGGTCCGCAGGAGCGTTGGGGCGTCGATGGCGATCGCGCCCGCCGCATCCGCAACCTCACCGACGGCTCGGAGAAGGCGCCCGGCGAGTGGAACCAGATGGTGATCGAGTGCCGCGGCCGTTCGATCCGCATCTGGGTCAACGGCGACCTCGTCAACGACGGTCACGATTGCACCGCCGACCACGGCCAGATCGCCCTGCAGGCCGAGGGCGCGCCCTGCGAGTTCCGCCGTCTCGACCTGCAGCCGCTCGAGCGCTGAACGATCGCTGTGCTAGAACTCGCGCACCGGCGGCGTCTGCACAAGGCCGATGCGCCCGGCCACCACGTCGGCGCGGAAGTAGTTCTCGCCCTTGATCGCCGCTCCGGCCTGCCGCCGCAGCAGCGCCCAGTCGAACAGGTCGCCCATGTGGGCGACGAGCTGCCGCGGCGTCCTGCCGCCCTTGCCGTCGGCGAAATCGGCGAAGCCGGGGGGCGCATCGCGCAGCGGTTTGGCGGCGCGATAGGCCAGGGCAGCGAGGGTGTGGCGGAGGAACGCGCGGGCCGGGTCCATGTGCGGACGCTACGCCGCTCCGCCGGCCAATGCGCTATCCTCGGCGCCCTTCCGAGTCGGAGATCGCCATGACCACCCGTCGCCCCCATTCCCTGTTCGTCCCGATCCTCGCCCTCAGCGTCCTCACCCTCGCCGGCTGCGCCAGCGACCGCCATTGCTGCGGCGACCGGGACGAGCGGCCGCGCGGGGAGCAGCAGTCCGTCCTGCACGACCTCGAGATCGGTCGTGACGCCGCCCGCCGCGCCGGCGACGAGGGGGCAGCCCGCACGATGCAGCAGGCGATCGATCGGCTGGCCCACGGCGGCGGTCGCGACCAGGAGCGGCGGCATGCGGAGCAGGACCAGCAGCGCCAGCGGCAGGAGCACGAGCGGCAGATCGAGGAGCACCGGCGGCGCGTCGAGGAGGAGCAGAACCGTCAGCGCGCCGAGGCCGAGCGCCGCATGGCGGAGCAGCGGGCCCAGGCCGAACGGCAGCAGCAGGAGCGGCGCGAGCAGGCCGAGCGTCGGGCCGCAGCACGGGAGCGTGCCCAGCCCGAGCGCCGGCAGACCGCCGAGCGGAACGAGGCCCAGGAGCACGAGCGTCACCATCACGAGCTGCACGAACGGCTGCAGAAGCTGGAGCAGCGGATGCAGCGCCTGATGCAGGTCGTCGAGGAACTGATGGCCGAGCAGCGCCGGCGGCGCGCCGGCTGAGCCGATCCGCTCCTCTCGTCGCCGCCCGCCGGCCGATGAGAGGGCATGCGGATCGAGGTGCTCGGCCCCGGCCACGTGCTGCTGACCGGCCGGCGGGCCGGGCGGTGGTTCCTGCTCGGCCTGGCGGTGCTGCTGACCCTCGCCACCGGCTGGGGCGCGCGCACCGCCGGACTGTCACCGCCGTCGGTCATCGCCGTGTTCCTGGTGGTGCTGCTGCTGGGCGGCACCGCCGCCGCGCTCGCGTTCCGCACCGAGATCGAACTGGATCGTCACGGCGTGCGGATCCGCCGCCGCCGCCTGTTCACCGAGATGGAACTGGCCGGCCCGCGCGGCGCCGTGCAGGGGGTGGCGGTGGTGGCGCGGATCGTCAGCGGCAGCCACGGCGGGCGCAGCCAGCACCGCAGCATGGTCTACGCCGTCGAGCTGCGTCTGCGCGGCGAGGGGCTGCCGGCGGCCGAGCCGCTGCTGCAGGGCGCGCGGGAGCCGTCGCTGCGGCGCTTCGCCGAACGGCTGTGCGCGGCGGCCGGCGTGCCGTTCATCGACGCGGTGGGCGAGGAGGCGGTGGTGCGGGAGCCCGGGGCGCTGGCCGGACCGCCAATGCGCCGGCTGGCGATGCCCGCCGGCGGTCCGCCGGACGGGCTGGAGATCCTGGCCGATCCCGGTCGGCGGCCGGTCGCGCGGACCGGGCTGGTGCCGCCGTCGGCGCGGCGCGTGCTGCCGGTGGTGGCCGGCGCTTCGCTGGCGGCGACCATCCTCGCCGGCTTCGTGTTCGGGGGCGGGACACCGATGGGCGACGGCGTCCTGCTGGTGGCGATGACGGTCGGCGAGGGGCTGGTGCTGACGTTCCTGGCCTGGCTCGCCGTCGGCCGCGCCGAGGTCTACGTCGCCGACGGCGAGCTGCATTGCGTGGCGCGCGTGCTGGGGATGCCACTGCAGCATCGGCGCATGTTGGTGGCGGCCATCGAGAACGTCCGCGTGCAGGCGCGGGACGGCGCGGCGCCGCATCTGCACGAGGGCGTGGCGGTGGTCGGCGACCGGCAGGTGCTGCTGGTCGGTCGCGGCCTGGAGCTCGAAGGCCGGCGCTGGCTGCGGGGCTGGCTCGAGCACCAGCTGTGGCCGGCGGCGGCGGCGGAGCCAGCGGCGGACGTTGGTTGATCCGACCGGCCCGCGGGCAGAGTCCCGGCTCGTTCCCCCCGGGTGGCGAGGACGGCGAAGGGGCCTGACTTCATCGGCGGGGAAGGCGACAATCCCGCTCCATGTCATCGCGCCGGACCTTCCTCGGGGCGCTCGGGATGGCGCCGTTCGCCGCGTGCGCCAGCCTGCGCCCGGAGCAGTTGGGCGACACGATCGGTTTCCTGCGGGCGGCCCAGGACGACGGCCGTGATCCCGACGTCGTGGCGCGGGACGAGGCGTACTGGCGCGAGGCCCAGCTCGCCTTCGCCGTCGATCGCAGCATCGTCAACCTGAACAACGGCGGCGTCAGTCCGTCGCCGGCGATCGTGCAGCAGAAGCTGCACGAGCTGCAGGACTTCGGCAACAACGCGCCGCCGTGGCACATGTGGCGCGTGCTGGAGCCCAACCGGGAGGGCGTGCGCCAGCAGCTGGCGCAGATGCTGGGCTGCGACGCCGAGGAGGTGGCGATCACGCGCAATGCCTCGGAGAGCCTGATGACCTGCCAGCACGGGATCGACCTGCAGCCGGGCGACGAGGTGCTGACGACCGATCAGGACTATCCGCGGATGCTGCAGGCGTTCGAGCAGCGGGTGCGGCGGCACGGTGTGGTGCTGAAGAAGATCGCCCTGCCGGTGCCGTGCGAGGACGACGCCGAGGTGGTGAGCCGCTTCGCGGCGGCGATCACCGGACGCACGCGGCTGATCCTGGTCTGCCACGTGATCAACCTGACCGGGCAGATCCTGCCGGTGCGGGCGGTGGCGGCGCTCGGCCGGGAGCGCGGCATCCCGGTGGTGGTGGACGGCGCCCACGCCGTGGCCCACTTCCCGTTCCGGCTCGACGAGCTGGAGATCGACTACTACGGCAGCTCCCTGCACAAGTGGCTGTTCGCGCCGGTGGGCAACGGTCTGCTGTACGTGCGGCGCGAGCGGATCGCCGGTCTGTGGCCGCTGTTCGCCGCCGATCCGAAGCTCGACCAGGACATCCGCAAGTTCGAGGAGATCGGCACGCACCCGGCGGCGCCGGCGCTGGCGATCGCGGTGGCGCTGACGTTCCATCAGGCGCTGGGGCCGGCCCGCAAGCTGGCGCGGCTGCGCTACCTGCGGGACCGGTGGGCGACGCGGCTTCTGGAGCGCGACCTGGTGCGGCTGCACACCAGCCTGAAGCCGGGCTTCGCCGGCGGCATCGCCACGGTGCAGGTGGAGGGGGTCGAGCCGGCGAAGCTGAGCGCGCACCTGTGGGACCGGCATCGGATCCTGGTCACGCCCATCGTGCACGCGCAGTTCCAGGGCATCCGGGTCAGCCCGAGCGTCTACACGACGCTGGCCGAGATCGATCGCTTCAGCGACGCGATGGAACGGGTGCTGCGCGACCCGACGGCGCTGGTGTAGCGCCGCCGATCAGCCGCCGATCAGGACCGCCAGCCCGTTGCTGGCCGACACGCCGCCGGGGCCGGCCGGATCGAGCACGAAGGCCTGCTCGAAGAACTCGAGGCCGCGCAGTGACGACGGCAGGTAGACCGGCAGTTCCAGGCGGCCGTTGGCGCGCCCGTTCCCGTGCTCCTGGATGGCGACCAGCAGGGTCACCAGGTGGCCCGGCGCGATGTTGCAGGTGACGCCGGCGATCGGGAAGTCCGGCAGGGCGGCCCGCCCAACGCCGATGGCCAGCAGGGCCGGCGCCGGGCCGGTGACGCCGACCAGCTGCAGGCGCTTCACCATGCCGACGCGCAGCGGGCCGATCGCGCCCAGGAGCGGCGCGATGCCGGCCTCGCCGGCGGTCGGCACGCCGTACTGGATGCGGCGGCCGGCCTCCGGGCCGTGGAAGCGCACGTTGCGCAGGACGTGGTTGCCGATCAGGTCGATGTCGCCGTCGCCGTCGGCGTCGCCGGGGAAGCCGTTCCAGAACGTCTGTTCCGGTCCCGGCTGGTAGTGGCCGATGGTCAGCGGCACGCCGGTGCCGCCCGTGCGGTGCCAGACCCGCAGCGTGGCGCCGCGGCCTTCGGGCTGGGTGACCAGCAGATCGGTCATGCCGTCGCCATCGACGTCGACCACGCCGACCTCACCGCTGCCGTAGGCGACCAGCGGCAGGTCCAGCGATGGTCCGAAGGTCAGGTTGCCCGGCGTGGTCGTCGTGTTGCACCAGATCTTCGGCGCGCGGGCGAGCGGCGTGTTGTGGTGGCCGAACGTCAGCACGTCCGGACGGCCGTCGTCGTTGGCGTCCACCACGCGGACCATGGCCGGGCCGAGCTGGATCGGCAGGCTCGCCGGCATGGCCTGGCGCGGGCCGAACGGCGCGGCCGGCACGCCGGTGCCCAGCCGGTAACCGAGGTTGCCCGGCCATGCCGTCGCGGTCAGAGCGTCGGCGATGCCGTCGCCGTCGAGGTCGGCCACCACCTCGAAGCGGTCGCCCTGGTAGGTGGCGCCGGCGACGAAGGTGGCGTTGCCCTGGTTGAGCCACAGCTCGGTGCGCGCCGGCGATTCGTAGCTGGTGTCGGCGCGGGCGATCAGGTCCATGTCGCCGTCGCCGTCCACGTCCGCCACCAGGGCGCTGTTCTGGCCCGACGCCCACGGGATGCGCCAGCCGATCGGCACGCCGGTCGGCGCCACCGGGCCGGCGTAGAGCCAGTGCCCGCTGCCGTTGTTGCGGAACAGGCCCATGTGGTGGAAGACGCCGTTGCTGGCGATCAGGGGCACGATGGAGTCCAGCGCGCCGTCGCCGTCGAAGTCGCCGTCGAACTGCCACAGCTCGCGGGTGAAGCCCGCCGGCAGGCCGGCGTTGGGCGAACTGGCCGGCAGCATCACGAAGGTGCCGTCGCCCTGGTTGACCGCCGCACCCTGGGTGCCGGTCACCATGCCCATGCCCAGGTCGGGATCGCCGTCGCGGTCGCCATCGCGCAGCAGCGCCGGCGTCGAGACGGTCGGCCAGTAGAAGTCGTTGGTGCCGCAGACCGGTCCGCGCAGGGGACCGCGGCTGTAGTGGACGCAGGCGCCGGCGACGAGATCGAGGTCGCCGTCGCCGTCGACGTCGGTCACGCCGGCCAGCCGGCTGGAGCCCTTGCCGGGCATGGTGAAGGCCACCGCCATGCGGCCGGTGCCGTCGTTGATGGCGATCTCGAACAGCGAGCCGAAGTCGAGCCTGGGCCAGGTCGGCGGCGTGCCGCTGCCGCCGCCGCAGCAGACGCCGTCGAGGTCGCCGTCGCCGTCGACGTCGGCCAGGAACTCGGCGGGCCCGCCCGGATAGCCGTTCTCCAGGGTCCACGCTGCCGGACCCGTGCGGCGGAAGGTGTGGACCAGCGCCGGCGCCGGCCAGTACTGGAAGGCCACCACGTCGGTGTCGCCGTCGCCGTCGATGTCGCCGTGGGTCCAGTGGCTGTAGCCGTTGGTCGGCGCCGGCGCCACCAGGGTCGCCTGCGGCACCAGGGCTGCCGCCTGCACGTCCACCAGGTGGATCCGGTTGACGATCTGGTTCCACACGCCGACCTCGGGCCGCGCGTCACCGTCGATGTCGAGGGTCTCGATCCGCGAGGATCGGTTCAGGCCGGCGGGCAGCACCGTGGACAGGCGGGCGCCGTTGGTGATCTGCACCTCCAGGGTCGAGTTGGCGTCCATGAACCACGCCAGGTCGGCGCGGCCGTCGCCGTTGAAGTCGGCGCAGCCGAGATCGGCGATGTGGTTGGCGATGGTGAAGACCGAACGGGTGAAGGTGTCGTTGCCGTTGTTGCGCCAGGTCTCGACCATCACGCCCTCGGCCACCGCGAAGTCGATGCGCCCGTCGCCGTCGATGTCGCCGATCGCCACCCGCATGTTGCGGAAGGGACCGTTGCGGGGCGGGGTCATGTTCCCCTGCCACTGGACCGCCGGCACGTAGTGGCCCCGGTCGTTGCGCCACACCCACACCTCGTAGGCGGTGCCGTTGCTGTAGACGCGGGTGCCGACCGCATCCATGTCGCCGTCGCCGTCCATGTCGAACAGCTTCTGGAAGGGCGGCGCTTCCTCGGGCAGCACCACCATCGGCGCGTCGAACTGCGCCTGGGGGGCCTGGGCGGGGGCGGTGGCCAGCAGGATCGCGGCGGGGAGGAACAGCGCGACGAGGCGCAGGGCGAGTGGGCGGGTCATGGGCTCCGGGTGGCGGACTGGCGCGAGAGGCACAAGGTAACCCGGCCTCGTGGGTGACGGAGGCGCCGCACCAGCAAGAGGCATGCCCTGGGACCGGAACCGGTCCAGGCGATCCGATCCAGGCAAGCCGCCCGAACCGGCGGGCGACCGCCGTCGCCAGCGGCGTCGGTTGACCGACGCTTGCCGCCTTCAGGGGGCCAGCCGCTCGACCAGCCACGCGCCGGCGGGGCCGCGCCGGTAGGCGAAGCGGTCGTGCAGGCGGTGTTCGCGGCCCTGCCAGAACTCCCAGCGCGCTGGCCGCAGCAGGTAGCCGCCCCAGTCGGTGGGGCGCGGCACCGGACCGTCGCCGCAGGCCGCCGTGACCGCACGCAGGCGTTCCTCCAGTTCCTGGCGATCCCGGACGACCTGGCTCTGCGGCGACGCCGCGGCGGCGAGCTGTGCGCCGCGGGGCCGGCTCCGGAAGTAGGCGTCGGCGGTGGCCGCCGGGAGCGGCTCGGTGGCGCCGAGCACGCGCACCTGCCGCGAGCGGGGCAGCGTCCACCAGAAGGTCACCGCCGCCCGCGGGTTGCCGGCCAGGTCCCGGCCCTTGCCGCTCCGGTGGTTGGTGAAGAAGCGCAGGCCGTCGGCGGCGAGCCCCTTCAGCAGCACCATCCGGCAGTGCGGCTGTTGGTCCGGATCCACCGTGGCGAGCGCCATGGCGTTGGGTTCGATCTGGCCGGCCGTCTCGGCCTCGCGCAGCCACGCCCGCAGCAGGTCCAGCGGCTCTTCGGGCAGGTCGGCGCGCCGCAGGGGATCGTCGCCGTAGTCGCGGCGCACGCCGAGGAACGCGGTGGTGTCCATCGGCGGCGCAGTGTAGGGCGCTACTTCGCGGGCGCGGCCGGGTTCTCGACCCACTCGGCCACGAAGATGTTGGTCTCGCCGGGCTGGCTGTGGAAGCGGTTGCTGGCGAAGACCAGGTGGCGGCCGTCGGGCGAGAACATCGGGAAGCCGTCGAACTCCTCGTGGAAGGTCACGCGCTCCTGGCCGGTGCCGTCCTCGTGGATCAGGAACAGGTCGAAGTTGCGCGCCGCGACGTGATTGCCGGTGCGGGCCATCTCCGCCATGCCCTCGACGTTGCTGGAGAAGATGATGCGGCGGTCGTCCGGCAGCCAGAACGGCGCGAAGTTGGCGGCGCCGTTCCTGGTGACCTGGCGGAAGCCGCTGCCGTCGCGGTTGATCACCGTCAGTTCCATGCGCGAGGGCCGCACCAGCTGCTGGCCCAGGAGCTGGGCGTCCTCGGCGGCCTCCTTCTCGTCCTTCGGGTAGGCCGAGCGCAGCACGAACTTGCTGCCGTCGTGGGAGAAGAAGGCGCCGCCGTCGTAGCCGGGCCGGTTGGTGATCCGGCGGACGTTGCTGCCGTCGGCGTCGCAGACGTACAGCTCGAGGTCGCCATCGCGCACCGAGGTGAAGACGATCTCGCCGGTGACCGGGCAGACCGTCGCCTCGGCGTCGTAGCCCGGGTTGTCGGTGAGTTGCCGCAGGTCGGAGCCGTCGGGGTTGCAGGCGAACAGGTCGTATTCGCGGTGCACGGCCCACATGTAGCCGCCGCGGCCGACCTTCACGACCGGCGGCGGTTCGGCGCCGTGGTGGTGCGTCGAGGCGAACACGATGCGGCGATCGCCCTGCTGCCAGTAGGCGCAGGTGGTGCGGCCGGTGCCGGTGCTGATCCGCTGCTGCTCGCCGGTGGCCAGGTCGAGGACGAAGATCTGGTCGGCGGCCTCGCTGACCTTGCGCCGCTGGAACACCAGCCGCCGGCCGTCGCCCGACCAGTAGGCCTCGGCGTTCTCGCCGTCGAAGGTGAGCTGGCGGACGTTGCGGAGGCGCACCTCGCCGGGCAGGTCGGCGACGGGCTTGCCGGCGTTGATGACCAGTGGTTCCCGCCCCATCGTTCCGGTGGCGTCGGCCGGTCGGGGTTCGCCGACCTTGTGGGCGGCGCAGGCGGTCAGCAGGAGCAGGAGGGCCGGCAGGGCGCGGAACGACATGCCCTGATGGAAGCGGCGCGCCCTGGTCCGGGCAACGACGGCAACGTCATGCGGCCGTCATTAGCGGTTCATTCGCCGGCGCCGACGCGGCCGACCAGGCCCTGTCCGGGGTCGAGGAAGCCCAGCAGGCGCTTCTCCTCCAGGGACAGGTCCGGATTGCGGGCCAGGAAGCCGGCCCGATGGTCGCCGACGAAGCTGCGCATGCGCTGGAACAGGCGCTCCGGATCCTCCACCCGCAGCAGTCCCGACCGCGCCAGGGCCTCGGCGCGCGATGGCTCGCCCTGCACGGCGTCGGACTCGTCGGGCAGCAGGCGGCCCTCGTCGAGCCAGTAGTCGGCGCGCAGCTCGAAGAAGAGCACCAGGTTGCGCAGGTGCGGCAGCGTGATGGCGGACCGGCCCTTGCAGATGTCCGTGGCGGTCTGCGGCGACACGTCCAATGCCTTGGCGAGATCGCGCTTCCGGAGCCTCCGCTGCTCGAGCAGCGCGACGATCTTCTCGTGGATGAGAACCATCGGCTGCGTAGGATACTGAACGGTCGGCCGTGTCTCACCAACGAAGTGACAACACCTGCGGCGTTCGTGGCACGGGTGCGCTCCTCTCCCTCACCCTGGCATCACTGTCCGGATGCGTGTCCGACATGGGGGTGCCGGAGACCGCCTGGCCGCCGGCGGACTTCTATCTCGAGGTGGAGGCGGTCCGGTCCGGCACCGACGTCGCGCCGCGATGGCAGCGCCTGCAGGCCTGGGCCGACGGCACGGTGCTGTTCCGCGTCGCCGACGAGGCCCTCACCGACGCCGACGGCGGGCTGGTGGCGCCGGTCTATGCCACCGCCTGCGCCTACGTGCTGCACCCGGACGCGATCCGCCTGCTGGCCCGCAAGGCGGCCCGGCGGTGCGGCCTGCAATCGGATGCGAGACCGTTGCTTCCCGCGCAGGTTGGCGATCCGCCGGCAGTGACCGCGGAGCGTCGGCGGGAATGGGACCAGGTCCGGTTCCTGTGCCGCGCGCAGATGAAGGAACGGGTCGGCAGCATCACCGAGCAGACGTTTGCCAGCATCGCCGGCGTGCTGCAGGTGGTGAACCAGTACGTGCCGCCGGGCGGCGAGTTCGGGCTGGCGGGGATGACCGTGGATCCAGGCGACAACGTGCTGCTGGACGTGCCGCAGCCACGCCACGACGCGGCGGGGGCGCTTGGCTGTCACCGGCAGTTGCTCGAACGCTTCCCCGGCGACCTCGACCTCGTTCGGGATGCGTTCGCCCTGGCCTGCCGGCTGGGGGATGGTGCGGCGGCCCGCGAACTGCTCGGGCGCTACCGCCGCCTGCACGCGGCCGCCGAGGCGCTGCGACCGATCGTGGCCGAGGTTCCCGTCGTCGATCCGCTGCACCCCGACGCGCTGGAGCGGCTGCTGCCCGGCTGGGCCCCGGCCCGGTAGAGGACCTCGCGGAAGGCCGCCGCCACCGCCGCCTCGGCGCACAACGCGCGGATGTGGTCGCGGGCGCGGGCGCCCCTGGCCCGGGCTTCGACCGGATCGGCGAGCCAGGCCCGCAGTTGCCGGATCAGGTCCACCGGGTCCGGCTCCCACCACTCCTGCCCGGCGAACACCGGGGTCTCGGCGGCTGCGGCGGCGCCGACCGCGGCCAGCTCCGTGCGCACCGGATAGCCGACGGTCGCATCGGGCAGCAGCGTGCGCAGCGCGCCGGCCTGGGTGGCGATCACCGGCAGGCCCATGGCCATCGCCTCGTGCACCGGCCGGCCCCAACCCTCGCCGCGGCTCGGCAGCACCAGGCCATCGCAGCCGGCGTAGAGCGAGGGCAGCGCCTCCCGGGGCAGCAGCGGATCGAGCACGTGCACCGCCGGCGGCACGCCGGTGCGGGCGGCCGCGACGATGGCGCGGCAGCGCGCCTGCAGGCCGCGGCGGTCCAGATCGGGGCGCGGGGCGACCTTGAGCAGGAGTTCGGCCTCGTGCGGGCCGCAGGCCCGGGCGAACGCCGGCAGCAGCACATCGATGCCCTTGCGCAGGGACCAGTCGAGCACCGCCAGCAGCCGTCGCACACGGGGCCGGCGCGGCGGCAGGCCCGGCAGCGGGCACGTGCCGGGCGCGAAGCCGGTGAGGTCCACCGGCGGTGGGATCGCGTGCACCTTGCCGGCGGTCACGCCGCCCCTGACGAAGGCGTCGCGGATGGCCGGTGCCGGGACCACGACCGCCGCGGCCCGGTCCAGGCTCGGGCCCCAGCCCGGCGGCAGGCCGCGCGTCTCGAACACCGTGATCACGAGGTCGGCCGCGGCTTCGGGGTCCGGCGCGAAGTGCGGCGGCAGCACGTGGTGGACGGTGATGCGGTCGGCCGCCGGCCGGCGGGCGGCGCAGCGCTCGATCAGCGCGCGCTCGGCGGCGCTCTCGCCGCCGGCGACCGGGCCGAGCCGGGCGCCGTGCAGGGACGGGGCGAGGCCTGCCCGTTCCAGCAGGGCCAGCCACTCGCGGCCCTGGGCGGCGAAGCCCGACGGACCGAGGACGACGCCGCGGAAGTGCACCGCCGGCGGGTCCGGCCCGGGAACGGCGTTCATGCCGGTGCCGACGTCGTCGCGGCGAGGTGCCGCCGCAGCACCGCGACGATCTCGGCGGCGCTCCCGCGGTCGGCCGCGCTGCGGAGGTGGGCGGCGGCGAACTCCATGTCGGGCAGGGCCGCGGCCGGCCGATCCAGCGCGGCGAGGCAGGTGCCGCGCACGAACCGCGCCTCGGCGCGTTCGGCGGCGGCCGCCGGCGGCAGCGCGGCGAGGTGCGCGTCGAGCAGCGCCGCGGCGCTGGCCGGATCCTCGGCCCGCCGCAGCATGGCGGCCTGCTGCAGGACCTCGGCGTGGTGGGGCAGCCGGCCGCGCAGCGCATCGAGCAGCAGCTGGCGGAACTGCCCGCGCACCCGTTCGTCGTCGACGCCCGCACCGGCGGCGTGCAGGGCGTGCAGCACGTGGGCGAGGCCGGGCTCCTCGCCGGTGGCCTCGCGATGCAGCGTGAAGAGCTGCTCGCGGACCAGGCTGCCGGACGGTTCCGGCACGAAGATGTCGATGGCCTCGTGCAGCAGTTCGCCGGCGCGAAGGCGGAACGCGGGCCGCGGCCGGCCGCGTTCGCCGCGGGCCATGGCGCCGGCGTGGGCGATGGCGGCGGCCAGCACCTGCAGGGTCGGCTGCGCGGCGGCGAGCGTGCGGCACTGGGCGGCCAGGGCGCGGAGCACCTCGAGGCCGTCTTCGGGCGTGACGCCGTCACGGATCGCCTCCAGCAGGGCGCCGGCGTCGGCGGCGGCCGCCGCGGGTCGTGCCGGACCGGCGACGGCCTGCCGCGCCGCCTGCATGTGCAGCAGCAGCGCGCGCGGGCCGAGGTCGAGCTGCAACGAGGTCAGCGGCGCCGGCGTCGCCCGCGGCGTCGCCGGCGGCGAAGGCGTGGCGGGGATCGGCGGCAGCACCGGCGTGCCGGCGAACCGCTCGCGCTGGCCGGCCACCAGGGCCGGGCCGTCGGCGCTCGCCGCGCACAGCACCGGTTCGCTGCCCCAGAACTCGGCGATGGGCTCCCCGGCGGCGTCGGTGCCGGCGGTCGCCAGCAGTTCGCGCAGGCGGGGCAGCACTGCATCCACCGCGAGGCCGCCGGCGCCGCAGTGGCGTTCGGCGCACGGCGTCACGCCGCACGGCACCGCACAGCAGGTCGGGGCCTGCACCGAGCACGAACCCCGGGCCCGGGGCGGCGCGACCCGGAGATGGGACCCGCCGTAGAGGGCGAGGCTGCGCACGCCGAAGGCCGAGGCCAGGTGCAGCGGACCGGAGTCCGGCCCGACGAACAATGCCGCCTCGGCGATGGCGGCGGCGCTCTCGGCGGGCGTGAGCGCGCCGGCCAGGTTGTGCACCGACGGGTGGTCGACCGACTCGCCGGGGCCGCCGATCACCACCGGCGACAGGCCGGCGGCGGCCAGCTCGCTGGCGATCCGGCGGCTGATCGCGGCCGGCAGCGACTTCTCGGCCCAGCCGGCGCGGGTGTGCAGCACCGCGAAGGTCCGCGGGATGCCCCGTTCGGCCCGCAGCTGCGCCCAGCGGGCGGCGGCGGCCGCGGGCACGGTCACCCGCGGCGCGTCTTCGGCGACCTCGGGCACGCCGGCCTGCACCGCGTAGAAGCCGGCCAGGGTGAGCCCGCTGTGGTGATAGCTCACGCTCTCCAGCCGGTCCGACAGCAGCACCAGCCGGTCGTAGTCGTTGCCGGCCAGCGCGGTGGCGGCGGTGCGGTCCTCGGCCCAGGCCATGTCCTTGTCGGGCAGGCCGCTCACGGCGATGACCGAATCCACCGCCGGATGGTGGCGGAAGATCCAGGCGTAGGCGTGCTCGGTCAGCACGTCGATGCGCGCGTCCGGATGCCGCCGGCGCAGGCCGTCTAGCACCGGCGTGCTGAGCACGCAGTCGCCCAGCGTGCGCAGCATGACCACCAGGATGGCGGTGGCGGGCGTCGGCGCGATGGGATCCGCGCCCGCCTCGGCGAGGCCCTGGTCGAACGCGGCGCGGCAGAGTCCGAGAGCGGCGGTGGGGCGTCCGAGCGGCCCGGCGGTGACCACGCGGGCGCCGGCGGCCGTCACCGCCGCGCGGCGGCGGGCGAAGGCGGCCCACAGCCGGTCGGTGGTCCAGGGCGTGTCGCGCAGCGCGTCGATCGGCCACGCCGCGGCGGGGAGCAGCAGGCAGCAGCGCGCCGTGGCGTCCTGGTCGTGGGCATGGCCCAGCGGGTCGAGGCCGGCGGGCACCGCCGCACCGGCGCCGGCGGCCATCGCCGCCAGCAGGGCGGACCCGGCGTCCGGCGCCAGCAGGGCGCCGGGAGCGAGCACGAGCAGGAACTCGCCGGCGGCGGTGCGGCGCAGCCGTTCCCAGCGGGCGCCGAAGGGCTGCGGACTGCGGTCGGTGATCACGTGCACGCGGCCGTCGCGGGCCGCCAGGTCCTGCACCGCCGCGCGTTGGTCGCCGTCGGCACGCGTGCGATCCAGCACCAGCACCTCGTGCGGCACGTCCCGCAGCGCGGCCTGCGCCGCCGCCACGGTGGCGACGATGCCGTTCCCGTCCGCCGCCGGGCGACCCGACGGATCGGCCACCAGCAGCACGCTGACCGTCGGCCGCGGCCGCTGGTCGCGGGCGAGGAAGAACGACCGCCCGGCCTTCTTCCTCGCCACGACCTCGAAGCTGTTCTCCCGTTCGACGCGGGCGCTGTGCACGATCTCGACGCCGCCGAGGTCGCGCAGGAAGCCCTCCACGTCGGCGGGCACGTAGTCGTCCTTGTGGCCCGGATTGGCGCCCTCGGTGCCGACGTTGGGATAGAAGTCGCGCAGCGGCAGGAACAGCGCCAGATGGCCGCCGGGCCGCAGCACGCGGGTCCACTCCGCCAGGGCCTGGTGCGGGTGCCAGAGGTCCTCGAGGCAGTGGCTCGAGTAGACCGTGTCGAAACTCTGGTCGCGGAAGAACCAGAGATCGCGCACGTCGCCGATCCAGTCGAACGCGTCGAACTTGAAGAAGTCGACGCCGATCGCGTCGCGGGTGATCTTGTGACCGCCGTGGCCGAGGTCGGCGACGGCCCCGCGCAGGAACGGCAGCAGCCGCTGCCGGCACAGGGAACTCTCGCTGCGGTCAGAGCCGGTGACGCCCGGCACGAAGTGCTCGAGGGCCTCGTTGACCAGACGCAGGGGCAGGTCGCGGCGGAAGTTGCTGTCCGCGCGCAGCACCCGCAGGCGATCCGGGGCGAACCCGGCCAGCGCCGCCGGCGGGGCGACCGCGTCGGGATGACCGTCCTGCAGCCAGATCGTGCGCGTGCCGAGTTCGGCGGCCAGCGGCAGCCAGGCCTCGTCGGCGGCGATCAGGCAGGCGCTCCCGCCCAGCAGGGTGCGCATCGCCCGTTCGTCGCTGTCGCCGGCGAACGGGATGCAGCGGCCGACCTCCCAGCTCCGTGCCCGGTCGATCTGCACGAACGGCAGGCGGCTGCGCCAGGCCGTGACCCAGTGGCCGCCGAAGCGCGAGCCCGGCGGCAGGGCCGCCGCCTCGGTGTGCAGCACGACGTAGGGGCGCAGCTCCGGCGGGAGCGGGGCCGAGACCGGTGCGGTGCGAGGGGCCTGGTCCATGTCCGGTCGATGTCATCGGCCGCTGCGCGCCATCCGCTGGAGGAAAGCGCCCCCGGAAACGACCGCGGCGGCCCCGGGAGGTCCCGGGCCGCCGCTCGCCGGACGGATTGCTCGTCGACTGCTCGTCGACTACTCGTCGACTGCTCGTCGACTGCTCGTCGACTACTTGTCGGCGTCCTTCTTCTCG
>CAZMGG010000008.1:63045-81924 GCA_964565715.1 uncultured candidatus Brocadiaceae bacterium
CTCGTCGACTGCTCGTCGACTGCTCGTCGACTACTTGTCGGCGTCCTTCTTCTCGGCCTTGGCCTTCTGGATCGGCAGGTCGCAGCTGTGCTTGCCGAAGGCGACGTAGAGGCCGGCGGCCTCGCCCTCGCCGGCGTAGAGCCCGAGCAGCAGGCGCTTGCTGTCCATCGGCGTCTCCTGCAGCGGCAGCTTGATGGTGATGGTCTGCTCGGCGGCCAGGTTGATGCTCCAGGCCAGGTCGTTGTCGATCGTGAAGTAGACCTTGTACTCACCGGCCGGCACCGCGGTGCCGCCGACGGTGACCGCCGACGACGTGCTGAACTCGCCCAGCGGGGAGTCCTTGGCCGAGCCGTTGACGCGCGTGCGGGTGCGCTCGCCCTTCTCCTTGTCCATGATCGCGGTCATGGTGCGGCCGGACGCCCAGGTGATGGCGAGGTACTCGCAGGACAGCTTGGAGCCGTCGGCGAAGTCGATCTTCTGCGAGATCGTCGGGGCGTTGGCGTTGGTGCTGCCCATGCGCTGGGCGGCGGCGGGAACGGCCAGGACGAGGCCGAGGACGAGGGGAAGCAGCTTCTTCATGGTTCTCCTGCGGGGGATCGGTAACGGGAAAGGGGCGCCAGTCTACGACGGGCGGCGCCGTTTGGTTGGCGCCTTGGCGCGTTTCCGTGGTCGCCCACGGGCCGGGGTCGCCGGGCCGGCCGACCCGGCGGCCGGCGGGGCGCCCGCGGCACGCGCCGTGGTGGCGTAGTCGGTCAGCAGGTGCCACTGGCGGTGCAGGTCGTGCTCGTCGACGCCCTCCGGGCGCTTGAAGAAGCACGCCAGGTGCCGGGCCGGGCCGGCCTCGCCGCGGCGGGCGGCCAGGTCCAGCAACCGCACCAGGTCGAGCACCAGCGGCGCCGCCAGGATCGAGTCGCAGCCCTGCCAGGTGAACTGCAGCGCCATGCGATGGCCGAGGAAGCCCTCGAAGTGGATGAAGTCCCAGGCGGTCTTCAGGTCGTGCAGCGACGGCACGTAGTCGATGCCGACGTGGGTGTGCAGCGGGTAGCCGAGGATCTGCGGCAGCAGGGCGTCCTTGCTCTGCACCTTGGCCCGCTTGCTCTCGCTGTCGGCCAGCACGGCGCCGTCGCGGTCGCCGAGGATGTTGTAGCCCTGCCAGCTCAGCACCCGCAGGTTGCGGTACTTGAACATCGGCGCCAGCGCCGACTTCACCAGGGTCTCGCCGGTCTTGCCGTCACTGCCCGCGAACGGCGCGCCGTTGCGGGCGAAGCGGGCGCGGATCGCCGGCAGCAGCGCGGCGTTGCTCGGCGTGAAGTTGACGAACGGCAGGCCCAGGCAGGCCGCGGCCCAGGCGTAGAGGGCCGAGGGCCGCACCAGGTCCCGGCGGTCGGCGAGGAGCGCCTGCTCGAAGGCCGCCTCGTCGAGGTGCTCGGGGCACGGCAGGAGCGCCGGTTCGGTCGAGGTGAGGTTCACGCAGACGACGGCGTCGAGCCGGTGCTTCTGGCGGAAGGCGGCGATGTCGGCGCAGATGCGCTCGACCTGGGCGGTGAGCGGCAGCCCGTCGGCCCGGCTGGCCTTGGCCATCGCCGCGATCGCGGCGCCGGTGTTGGTCAGCACGCCGCGACGGATCGTGCCGCTGAGCCGGCGCAGCTCCGGCGACAGCTCCTGCAGCAGGCCGAGCGGGATGGTGCCGTTCAGGCGCTGGATCTCGGCGCCGGCCTCCGCCCAGTCGCCGTCCCGGATGTCGTGGCCGCCGAAGACGAGGCCGTCGATCGGCGGCAACGGCACGCCGGCGAACAGGTCGGTGGCGGTGATCAAGCCCTGCGGGCCGGCGCGGCCCCGGGCCATGGCGCGGGCGCCGATCACCAGGGTGGTGGCGAGGCCACCGAGCGCACCGAACAGCCAGACGCCGAGCTTCCGGGGCTTCTCGTGGGAGGTAGCGATGGGTGGGGTCCGAAACGGGGGCGGGCACCATAACGGAGCCCGGCCGGTTTTGGTGCGGTCACTGGGCCGGGCCGGGGTCGCGGGCCGCCTCGCGGACCACCACGCCGAGGAAGACGAGGCACAGCAGCGGCTTCATCCAGACCGTCGGGCCGCCGGTCAGCAGCCGGCCGACCGGATTGCTGGCCACGAACAGCAGGACGATTCCCACCAGGGTCACCAGCAGCCGGGTCCGGCCGGCGGCGCGGGCCTGGGCCGCCAGGATGGCCAGCGGCGGGGCCAGCAGGGCGTAGGTGTTCCGTTCGGTCTTGGGGCTCAGCAGCAGCACGTAGCCGACCCCGAACGTGTAGAGCCGGAGCAGCGCGTCCCGCGGCGTGCCGCGGCGGCAGGCCCACCAGCACAGGGCCAGCGTCACCGCCGCCGCCCCCAGCTGGATCACCGTCTGGGTCGCCGGCTCCAGGCCGAGGCCCAGTTCGCGCAGGGACCAGAACAGCTGCGCCTGTTCGGACTGGTGGGCGTGCGCGGCGGCGGCCCGGAAGTTGGCCACGCAGTCCCGGTACTGCTGGACGACGTAGCCCGGCGCCTGGGTGGCGAACGGCAGCGCCGCCACCGCGCAGAGCCCGACCAGCAGGGTCGGCCGCAGGCGCGGCAGCAGCACGAAGGCCAGCAGTACCGCCACCAGGGCCAGCGGCTTGATCGCCACCGCGAGGCAGAGCCACCACCCGGCCCGCCGCCAGCGGCCCTCGGCGGCCGCCGCCAGGCCGAGCAGCAGGGCCGCCGCCATGGTCAGCGTCATCTGGCCGTGGCGGGCGCAGCTCCACGCCAGGGGGAACGCCAGGGCCGCCACCAGCAGCGCCGCCGGCCGCCGCCGGCCGAGCACGGCCAGCGTCATGTGGCGGATGCCGGTGGCGAAGGCCAGCACGTTGCCGATCCGCCAGAGGGCGCCGGCCCAGGGCATCGGCAGGGCGGCGAACGGCCCGTACAGCACCGCCGAGGCGGGCAGGTAGAGGAAGCCGGTGCCGTCGAGCCGGTAGACCGGGCGGCCGTGCCACCAGTCCGCCGCCGCCACCCGGTAGATGTGCAGCACCTGCCCGTCGCTGGCCTCCGCGTTCCAGGTGACCGCCGCCGCGACGACGGCGAAGACCGCCCAGAGCCACCAGCCCCTCTTCGCATCCCGGGCCAGGGCCGGATCGTCGCCGTCGGTCACCCGGCCGAGCATAGGCGCCTGCCGGGGATCCGCCCACACGCCGGTGGATCGGCGGCGGCCGCCGCGGGATAACGCCGGCATGCGCGGGTGGCTGATCCTCGGACTGGCGGTGCTGCTGGTGGCCGGCGCCGTCTGGTCGGCGAAGCAGGCCAGCCAGGGCGATCGGGAACTGCCGGTCTACGTGCTGGCCGCCGGCCGGATGGTGCAGGGCGAGGAGATCTACCGCCCGCAGGCGGACCACAAGCCGTTCACCTATCCGCCGTTCTTCGCGCTGCCGTTCGTGCCGTTCACCTGGCTGCCCGACGGCGCCCGGGCGCCGCTGTTCTTCGCCATCAACCTCGGCCTCCTGCTGCTGGTGCTGCGCTGGCTGCAGGCCTGGGCCCGCACCGTCGGGCAGACGCGCCCGTGGCTGACGTGGCTCCTGGTGGCGCTGCTGGTCGGCCGCCACCTGGTCTCGCCGTTCGAGAACCAGAGCCACGACCTGGTGATCCTGCTGGCGGTCACCTGGTGCGCGCGGGAGTGGTCCACGGGCCGGCGGACGCTGGCCGGCGTCGCCGCCGGCGTCGGCGCGGCCTGCAAGGCGACGCCGCTCCTGCTGCTGGGCCTGTTCGGGCTGCGGCGCGCCCTGCCGGCCCTCCTGGGCCTGTTCGCCGCCGCGGCCGTCCTGACCTGGCTGCCCGACCTCCTGGCGCCGCGGGCCGATGGCCTGCGCCACGTCGTCGCCTGGTACGAGGGGAGCCTGCGGTCGCTGACCGTCGGCGGCGCCGCCCAGGGCGTCTGGAACACCCACTCCTTCCTGAACCAGAGCCTGCCGGGCACCCTGACGCGGCTCACGACGCCGATCACCTCGCAGAATGCCTTCGTGTTCGACGGCATCGCGCTGCTGCACCTGCAGCCGGCGACCTTCCGCATCGTGCTGCTGGCGGCCCAGGCCGCCGTGCTCGGGCTGCTGTCGTGGATCGCGCTGCGCGGCCATGCCGCGGTGCGGGCCGCGGCGGACCCGGTGGCGGCGCAGCGCGAGGTCGGCCTGGGCGAGGTGGGCGCCTTCGCCTGCGGCATGGTGCTGCTGTCGCCGATGAGCAGCAAGGCCCACTTCTGCGTGCTGCTGCCGGCGGCGTGGTTCGCCGTGCGGCGGCTGCTGGCGACCCGCGACCTGCTGCTGGGCGGCTGGCTGCTGCTCGCCTTCGCGCTCGGCTCGCTCACCGCCAAGGATGTGCTCGGCCGGGAGCTCGGCAATCGGCTGCTGGCGTACGGTTCGGTGACCTGGAGCGCGCTGGCGATGCTGCTGGCCTGCCTGCGGGCCCTGCGGCTCCGGCCGTCGGCCGCGCGCCTCAGCGGTTGAGCACCAGCCACACCACCGCGGCGTAGCCCGCACCGCTCAGCAGCAGCGGCACGTCCTTGAACAGCAGCCGGGAGGGATCGCCGCCCTCGCCGCGGCGGTAGACCAGGAACAGGTAGCGGAACACGCCGTAGACCACGAACGGCACCGTGAACATCAGGTTGCGGGTGCCGTGGGTCTCGACGGTCTCCGGCGCGACGGTGTAGAGCGAGTAGCTCAGGATGCTCAGCGCCGCCAGCGGACCGATGATCATGTCGAGGAACGGCGCCGTGTAGTCCCGCATCGTGGCGCGGGTCGGGGCGCCCGCCTCCTGCTGGCGGCCGACCTCCTCGTAGCGCTTGCAGAACGCCACGAACAGCGAGAAGAAGAACGTGCAGAGCAGCAGCCACGACGACGCCCGCACGTCGATGGCGGCGGCGCCGGCGTGGACCCGGAGCTGGAAGCCGAGCGCCACGCACATGCAGTCGACCACCACCATGCGCTTCAGCCGGAACGAGTAGGCCAGGTTCAGCAGCAGGTAGGCCAATGGCCAGATCGGGAAGCCCTCGGCGGTGGTGGTGAACCGCCACAGGCGCTCGGGCGTGGCCGACAGGTGGAAGGCGCCGAGGCCGGCCAGGACCACCAGCACCACCAGGGCCAGCAGGGCCATCGGCACCGGCAGGGCGCCGGCGGCGATCGGCCGGAACCGCTTGGTCGGATGGCGCCGGTCGTCCTCGCGGTCGATGACGTCGTTGAGCAGGTAGATCGAGCTGGCGGCGGCGCAGAACACCAGGAAGGCGACGGTGGCCGCCTGCCAGGCCGCGGGCTCCGTCACCCGGTGCGCGAACGGCAGCGGCGCGAACACCAGCAGGTTCTTGACCCACTGATGCGGTCGCATCGCCTTCAGCAGCGGCAGCAGCATGCGGCTGCGCATCATGGCGAGGGAGCCCTTGGGGACAAGGGCGGCGTCGGGTTCGTCGCCGCGGTTCCGCGGCGGGATGCCGGCAGGGCAGGCAGCCCTGGACATCGAGCTGCGAGGGCGCTGAGGTCGCGCCCGCCTGCGCACCGTTCCATCGCTGCCCGGGGCGGCTACGCTCGCCGCCCCTTTCCATGAAGCAGACCGCCCGGAAACCCCCGACCGCCCGCAGCCACGACCTCGACGGCCTGTTCCGCCCGCGCTCGGTGGCGGTGATCGGCGCCAGCCGGCGGCCCGGCTCGATCGGCCGCCAGATCGTCGCCAACCTGGTCGACGGCGGCTTCCAGGGCCCGGTCTATCCGGTCAATCCCGACGCCACGGTGGTGCACTCGATCCCGGCCCACCGTTCGGTGAAGGCGATCCCCGGGCCAGTGGACCTGGCGGTGATCGTCGTGCCGGCGGATGTCGTGCTGAAGGTGGCCGAGGAGTGCGGCCGGAAGGGCGTCAAGGGCCTGGTGGTCATCACCGCCGGCTTCCGCGAGATCGGCGGCGAGGGCGCCGCGCGCGAGGCGAAGCTGGCGGCCATCGCCCGCCGGCATCGCATGCGGGTGATCGGCCCCAACTGCATGGGCATCGTCAACTCCGAGCCGGGGATCGCCATGAACGCGTCGTTCTCGGCGACGCCGGCGGTGCCCGGCGGCGTGGCGATGGTGTCGCAGTCGGGCGCGCTCGGCGAGGCGATCCTGGCCGACGCGGCCGAGGCCGGCCTCGGCGTGGCGATGTTCGCCTCGGTCGGCAACCGCGTCGACGTCACCGCCGCCGACCTGATCGCCTACTGGGAACACGATCCGCAGGTGCGCGCGATCCTGCTCTACCTGGAGAGCGTCGGCGAGCCGCAGCAGTTCATCGAGGTGGTGCGGCGGGTGGCGCGCAAGAAGCCGGTCATCGCGGTGAAGTCGGGCCGCAGCGATGCCGGCGCGGCGGCGGCGGGTTCCCACACCGGTTCCATCGCCGGCGCCGACGTCGCCGCCGACACGCTGCTGGCGCAGTGCGGCGTGCTCCGCGTCGACAGCTTCCGCGACATGTTCACGCTGGCCCAGGCGCTGCTGGGGCAGCCGTTGCCGAAGGGGCCGCGGATGGCGGTGGTCACCAACGCCGGCGGCCCGGGCATCCTGGCCACCGATGCGCTGGTCGGGCTCGGGCTGCCGATGGCGGCGCTCAGCGAGGCCACCGGCAAGGCCCTGCGGCAGGTGCTGCCCGCCGAGGCATCGGTGCACAACCCGGTGGACCTGATCGCCTCGGCGGACGGCGCGCGCTACCGGGCCGCGTTGCGGCTGGTGGTCCGTGACCCCGGCGTCGACGCGCTGGTGGTGCTGTTCGTCTCGCCGATCATGATCGACGCGGCGGCGGTGGCGCAGGCGATCGTCGACGAGACCCGGCGCGGCGGCAAGCCGGCGCTGGCGTGCGTGATGGGGCGCCAGCGCGGCGACGAGGCGCAGCGGATCCTGGCCGACGCCGGCATCCCGGTGTTCCGCTATCCGGAGGACGCGGCGACCACGCTGCGGCTGATGGTGCGGCGGCAGGTCTGGCTGTCGCGCAAGCCGGCGCGGTTGCCGGCGCTGAAGGTCGACCGTGCTGCCGCCGCCCGCATCCTGGACCGGGCCGGACCGGGCTGGCTCGCCGCCGCCGACGTCGAGGCGGTGCTGCGGGCCTACGGCGTGCCCTGCGCCGAGTCGCGGCGGGTGCGGAGCGCCGGCGAGGCGGTGGCGGCGGCCCACGAACTGGGCCTGCAGGAGGGCCGGCCGGTGGTGCTGAAGGCCGAGGCCGGCGAGCTGGTGCACAAGAGCGAACATCGCGCGGTGCGGGTCGGCCTGCGCGACGGCGACGAGGTGTTCGCCGCCGCCGAGGACCTGATCGAACGCCTGCGGCCGGCCTTCGCCGACCTGCGCCTCTGCGTGCAGGAGGCCGCCCGCGGCCACCGCGAGGTGCTGGTCGGCATGACGCGGGACCCGCGCTACGGGCCGCTGTTCGCCGTCGGCCTGGGCGGCGTGCAGGTCGAGGTCCTGCGCGACGTGGCCTTGCGCGTCGGCCCGCTCGACGGCGAGGATCCGCGGGAGATGTTCGCCTCCCTCAAGGGCCGCGCCCTGCTGGATCGCTTCCGCGGCCAGCCGGCGCCGCGGGTCGCCGACGCCTGCCAGGCGCTGCTGCGGCTGCAACGGCTCGTGCAGGACTTCCCGCAGGTGGCCGAGGTGGAGGTCAATCCGCTGATCCTGGGCGCCCGGCCGGGCACGTCGGCGGCGGTGGACGGCCGGCTGCGGGTGGCCGCGCCGTGAGCGATCCCGTGGCCGCCCAGGCTCCCCGCTTCTCGCTGGTGGTGCCGGTCTACAACGAGCAGGACAACGTCGACGATCTGCTCGACGAGGTCGCCGCGGTGCTCGGGCCGCATGGCCCGTTCGAGGCGGTGCTGGTGGACGACGGCTGCACCGACGACAGCGTCGCGCGGATGCGCGCCTGGAAGGAACGGCACGCGGCGGGCTGGCTGCGCATCGTCCGGCTCGCCCGCAACTGCGGCCAGAGCGGCGCCGTGCTGGCCGGCGTCGAGGCGGCGCGGGCGCCGATCGTCGCCACGATGGACGGCGACCAGCAGAACGATCCCCGCGACCTGCCGGCGATGATCGAACGCGTGGCGGCCGGCGCCTGCGACGCGGTGTTCGGCGTCCGCCGCCGCCGCCAGGACACGTTCGTGCGACGCCTGTCGTCGCGCATCGGCAACGGCGTCCGCAACCTGATCACCGGCGACCGCGTCACCGACGCGGCCTGCGGCATCAAGGTGATCCGCCGGAGCCTGTTCCTGCGGGCGCCGCGCTTCCATGGCATGCATCGCTTCATGGCGACGCTGGTGCGCTGGCTCGGCGGCCGCGTCGAGGAGCATGACGTGAACCATCGCCCGCGGGCGGCCGGCGTCGCCAAGTACGGCATCGGCAACCGCGCGCTGCGCGGCCTGCGCGACTGCTTCGCCCTGCGCTGGCTGAAGGCCCGGCTGCTGCGGCACGAGGTGCGCGAGGAGCTGTGAGCGGCCCCCTCGCCATTGGGTCCGGCGGTTGCCGCGGATAGCCTGCCGGCCTTGCTGCGCCCGGCCCTCCTCCTGCTGCTGCTGACGCTCGCGGCCTTCGCGCCGCAGCTCGCCGTGCCCGAATGGCGCGGCACCGAGGGCCGGCGGGTGCAGATCGCCGTCGAGATGGCCAGCAGCGGCGACTGGCTGCTGCCGACGCTGGGCGGCCATCCGACCCTGGCCAAGCCGCCGCTGCACTACTGGCTGCTGGGTGCGGTCGAACGGCTGGGCGGGGCCGGTTTCACCCTCCTGCGGCTGCCGGCGGTGCTCGGCCTGTGGGCCCTGGCGGTCTTCGGCTTCGCGCTGCACCGGCGGGTGTTCGGCAACGGCGCGGCCTGGATCGCCGCGCTGGGCATCGTGCTGGCGCCGGTGCTGCTGGCCGAGGCCGCCAGTGCCGAGATCGATCCGTTGTTCGCGGCGTTCACCGCCGGCTCGCTGTTCGCGCTGGCCCACGGCGTGGCCCATCGCCGGGCCGGACTGGTGCTGGCGGCGGGCGTGCTCGGCGGCCTGGCGATGCTGCACAAGGGCCCGCCGTACCTGCTGTTCGCCGCCGGTGGCCTGCTGGTCTGGTGGCGGCATCGGCGGCTGTGGCGGTTCTGGCTGTGGCTGCTGCCGGTGGTGCTGCTGCCGCTCTGCTGGTTCGTGCCGCTGTGGCTCTGGCGGGTGTCGCCGCAGGAGTTCCTGGCGGTGGCGCAGGAGGAGAGCGTCGGCCGGATCAGCACCTTCCGCTGGGAACACGTCGTCGAGACGCCGGCCTACCTGCTGCGCACGTTCCTGCTCGGCCTGCCGCTCGGCCTGTGGGGCCTGTGGGAGTTCCGCAGCAGCCGGAACGCGCGGATGGGGCCCGAGGACCTGACCCTGCGGATGGCGTCGGCCGCCGCGGTGCTCGGCGTGGTCATCCTCGCCTTCTTTCCGGCGCGGCCGACGCGCTACCTGCTGCCGCTGGTGCCGCTGGTCGTGTTCGCCGTGGCGCCTGCCTGCGCGCACTACGCCCGGCAGACCATGGCGCCCGGCCGGCTGGCGATGGGCGTGGTGCGGATTCTCGGCATCCTCGGCGGCGCGCTGCTGGTGGCGACCCCGTTCCTGCCGTGGCCCTTCCCCGGCGGGCTGCCGTTCTTCGCCATGGGCCTCGGCCTGCTGCCGTTCCTGGTGAAGACGCCGCGGCAGGTGGTGGCGGCGTGCCTCTGGGTGCCGCTGCTGGCGGCGTTCACGGTGCTGCCCGATCGCACCTGGAGCGTGGCGTCGAACGGCCGCCTGCGGACCCAGGCCGGACCGCTGCTGGCGGCGGAACTGCGCGCGCTGGGCGCCGATGGCGCTGTCTCGACCTTCGGCCACTTCCACTCGGGGCTGCTGCTGGGCATGGGCCCGCTGCCGCCGGGCTGTGAGCCGATGACCGAGCCGCCGACGGCCCGCTTCGTCCTGCACGAGGCGGGCGGCTGGCCGCCGGTGCCGGACCTGCCGGGCCGGCGGGAATGGCTGCGGCTGTGCCTGCCGGGCAACACCTACGTGCTGCAGGGTCCGGAGCAGGGTCGGTGACCACGGTACTGCTGGTGCGGCTGTCCGCGCTGGGCGACGTCGTGCAGTCGCTGGGCGCGGTGCAGGCCCTGGCGGCGGCGCGGCCCGATCTCGCGCTGCACTTCGTCGTGCAGGAGGGCTACGTCGACCTGCTGCGCGACCTGCCGCTGGCGTCGGTGATCCCGTTCGCGCGGCGCGCCGGCCTCGGCGGCCTGCGGCGATTGCGGGCGGCCCTGCGTTCCCGGCGCGTCGACGTCGCCCTCGACCTGCAGGGCAACTGGAAGAGTGCCGCCATCGCCTGGCTCAGCGGGGCGCGGCGGCGGATCGGCGCCGGCGCGACCTGGCGGCAGGAACCGCTGAGCCACCTGCTGCTGACCGAACGGGTGACCGTGCCCGGCCCGCGGCATCCGGCGACGGTGGCCACCGCGGTGGTCCGCGCCCTGGCGCCGGCCATCGCCGAGGAGCGGCCGCGGCTCGTCGCCGCCGCGGCGGAACAGGACCGGGCCGCGGCGGCGGTGCGCAGGCTCGGCATCGACCCGACGCGTCCCTTCCGCGTGATCGTGCCCGGCGACCCCGGCGATCCCCGCAGCCTGCGTCCCGAGCTCCTGCCGGGAGAGCTGGCCGCCAGCCCGCATCCCGGGCTGTTCCTGCTCGGCCCCGACGAAGCGGCCCTGCCGGCGCCAGCCGGCGCGCCGGTGTTGCGCCACGGGCCCCAGGACCTGCGGCAACTGGTCGGGCTGGGCGGTCTGCTGGCCCGGCTCGGCGGCGATGCCCTCGGCCCGGACCAGGGGCCCCTGCACGTGCTCGCTGCCACCGGCTGCCGCAGCACGGTGCTGTTCGGCCCCCAGGACCCGGCCTTCACGGCCCCGCCGGCTGCCCGGGTGCTGGTCCGCCACGACCCACCGCCGTGCCAGCCCTGCCAGCGCCGGACCTGCCGGAATCCGGACGGGCCGGTGTGCATGGCGTTTGCCTCCCACGAGGGCCGGACGGCTTGGCCCCATGGCATGGCTGCTGCGCGCAAGTAGTTTTCCCGTGGGGATTTCCCGCAAGGGCCCGATCACGGGGTGCCGATGAATCGAGCCGCATGCCCGGGTCTCGCCACCGCTCCGCCACGCCCCAAGCCTTCGCAGGAAGGCGGCCATGAGCGGGTCGGGCAGGGCGAAGGGCACGCTGCTGCGGCAACTGCTGCTGCCCCTGGCGGTCCTCTGGCTGGTGGTCACGGCGATCGGCTACTGGCAGGGTTGCTTGCGCATCCGGACGGCGTCGGAGAAGGCGGTGCTGGATCGGGTGCGGGACCAGGTCCAGGCGGTGCAGGTGGCGGCGACGATGTTCGCCGAGGTCCCGCTCGATCGCTACGTGGCGGCGCTGGCCGCCCGGCCGGACATCGATCAGCTGTGGATCGCGGCCGGGGATCCGTTGCGGCTGGTGGCCGGCAGCGGCCAGGAACTGGTCGATCACGTGGCGGAGTCGTTGCCCGAGGCCTGGATCGGCGCCGCCCTCCGGCAGGCCCGGGAGGACGCCACGGAGGTGCGCGGGCTGACCGCGACCGGCGATCGTGCCTGGTGCGCGCTGCCGTTCACCAGCGGCGGAGTGGCCGACGGCCGGGCCGCTGCCCGCCCCGATGGCGCCTTGATCCTGGTCGTGCGCGCCAGCGCTTTCGGTGACGCATTCGACGCGAGCCTGACCACGTTCGTACGCGACCTGCTCGGCCTCACGCTCCTGAGCCTCGGCCTGATCGCCTGGCTGCTGCGCCGTCAGGTGATCCTGCCGATCCGGCGCATCCACGCGGCGCTGGGGCACGAGGGTGGGCCGCAGCCGGTGGAGCTGCCGGGCCGCGGCGAGATCGCCGAGGTCGCGCGCTCGCTCGACGCGATGCTGCTGCGGATCGCCGAGCAGCAGCGCGAGCTGTCGGCGGCGAGCGCGGCGGCGGCGGCGGCCAACCAGCAGAAGACGCAGTTCGTCGCCCAGGTCAGCCACGAGCTGCGGACGCCGCTCACCGCCATCCTCGGCTACGCCGATCTGCTGGCCGACCCGGGGCTCGGCGAGGCGGCGCGGCAGGGCCACGTCGAGGTGATCCGGCGCAACGGCCAGCACCTGCTCGGCCTGGTCAACGACGTGCTGGACCTGTCGCGCATCGAGGCCAACCGCCTCGAGGTCGAACTCCTGCCCACCGACGTGCAGAACGTCGTGCGCGACGTCTGCGAGCTGATGCAGATCAAGGCCGAGGCCAAGGGCATCGTGTTCGCGGTGCGCTGCAGCACGCCGATGCCGCTCACCGTCGAGACCGATCCGACCCGGCTGCGGCAGATCGTGCTCAACCTGGTCAGCAACGCGGTGAAGTTCACCGAGCACGGCAGCGTCACCGTCGAGCTGGCCTGGGCCGACGGTGACCCGAAGCCGCTGCGCATCGCCGTGATCGATACCGGCATCGGGCTCACGCCCGAGCAGCAGGCGCGGCTGTTCCAGAACTTCGCCCAGGCCGACGTGTCCACCGCCCGCCGCTACGGCGGCAGCGGTCTCGGCCTGTCGATCTGCCGGCGGCTGGCGATGCTGCTCGGCGGCGAGATCGTGATGGAGAGCGAGGCCGGCCGCGGCAGCCGGTTCGAGGTCCGCGTCGGCGCCCGCGACCTGGCGCCGGGTGATCGCTGGCGGCACCTCGGCGGCCGCGGCGCGCCGACCCCGGCGCCCGCGCGACAGCCCGAACATCCGCGGCTGCGGGGCTCGGTGCTGGTGGCCGACGACGGCGCCGACAACCGCCTGCTGCTGGGGCAGCTGCTGGGCCGCATGGGCCTGCAGGTGCGCACCGCCGGCGACGGCGCCGAGGCCTGCCAGATGGTGCGCGACGCCGCGGGCCGGGGGCAGCCGTTCGATCTCGTGCTGATGGACATGCAGATGCCGGGCATGGACGGCATCGAGGCCACCGAGGCGCTGCGGCGGGAGGGCGTCACCGCGCCGATCGTGGCGCTGACCGCGCACGCCATGAGCGAGGAGCGCGAGCGCTGCCTCGCCGCCGGCTGCACCGACTTCGCCGCCAAGCCGATCGACCGCCCGAGCTTCAGCGCCCTGCTGGCGCGGCACCTGCCGGCCGCCGGGGCGCGACCGCGCAAGGGCCCGCGCTGACTTGGGGCGGCCGGGGCCCGGCCGTAGCATCTGCGGGCCGCCATGAGCACGCCTGCGTCGCATCGCCCCGAGGTCCTCGAGTCCTTCCCCAATCCCACCCCGGAGCGCGACTACGAGATCCGCTTCGAATGCCCCGAGTTCACCTGCCTGTGCCCGAAGACCGGCCAGCCCGACTTCGCGACGTTCCGCGTCCGCTATGTGCCCGACCGCAAGTGCGTCGAGCTGAAGGCGTGGAAGCTCTACCTGTGGAGCTTCCGGTCGGTGGGCGCCTTCCACGAGAAGGTCACCAACACCATCTGCGACGACCTGGTGGCCCTGCTGCAGCCGCGCTTCCTCGAGGTGGAGGGCGAGTTCAACGTGCGCGGCGGCATCTACACGACGGTCGTCTGCCGCCACGGCACGCCGCCGTCCGCCTGAGCGACGTTCACGATCGTGGGACAGCCGGGGAACTTCCGGCGCCGGCCGCCGGGGCGCACGATGGCGGCCCATGCGCGTCCCCCGTCCGATCCTGACCGCCGTCTGTGCCGCCGTGCTCGCCGCCACCGTCGCCTCGTATGGCACCGGCGCCCTGCCGGGAACGCTGGGCACCTCGGGCCACGTGCCCATGGAGGTCACCCGCAGCCTGTCGGCCACCAACGGTTCCTGCGGCGAGTGTCACAACGCCCTGCCCGGCGGCGGTGACCCGCTCCTGCGCGTGTTCGTCGACGTGGCGCGGCGGGCGCTGCAGCCCGGCGAGACCGTGGCGGTGGCGACCCGCACCAGCGGCGGCCGGCCGTCGGTGCCGCCGCTGGTGGACGTCGGCGGCTTCTGCATGGAGGCCACCGCGGGGACCTTCACCGCCGGCGGCAACTCGCAGGTGGATCCCGGCGGCCGGGCGATCACGCACCAGCTCGCCAGCGCCAGCAACGGCCGGCACTGGCAGTACTCGTTCACCGCGCCCATGCAGCCCGGCCCGCTGGACCTGTTCGCCGTGGCCAACACCGCCGACGGCGACGGCGAGCCGTTCGGCGACATCTGGGGCTTCCACGGCCGTGACGCGTTCGCGCCCTGGTCGACGCCGGTGCGCCTCTACGTGCTGGCGCCGGGCGTGCAGGCGCTCGGCGAGTCGTGTCCGGACGGCAACGGCCTGTGGCCGGTGCTCGGCGCCAGCGAGACGCCGGCGGTGGGCAACGCCGCCTTCGGGCTGGAACTGCGCGGCGCCACCCCCGGCGCCCTGGTGGCCTTCCTGCGGTCGGCGGACACCGGCGGCTTCGCGCCGGTCGAGCTCGGTCCAGCCGGCCTGCCGGGCTGCTGGCTGCAGGTGCCGGACCCGCTGGTGACGGTGGCGGTGGCCAGCGGCGGGCTGTGGGAGACGAGCGAAGGGGCGGCGCGGCTCGGCTGGCCGGTGCCCGACCGGGCGGCGCTGCGCGGTCTGGTCTTCCGCGCCCAGGCGGCCTTCGTCGATCCGCGGGCCGGTGATCAGGGCCGGAGCCTGCCGCTGACCTTCAGCAACGGGTTGCGCATCACCGTGCGCTGATGGCCATTGGCGGGCGGGACCCGCCGCGTTACAACGCCGCCCCGGGTCACCGAGTCTCGCCGGGCGTCCGTCAGGGGAAGCCGCGAGTCCGCGGGGCCGTTCGTGGACAGCCGGCGTGGTCTTCTCGTCGTTCCTCTTCCTGGCGTGGTTCCTGCCGGCGTTCCTGGCGGTGTACTACGCATTGCCGCGTGGCCTGCGCAACACCTGGCTGACGCTGGCCAGCTTCGTGTTCTACGGCTGGCTGCGTCCCCAGTACGTCCTGTTGATGGTCGCGAGCGCCGGCCTGGACTTCGCCGCCGGCCTGCTGATGGGCACACCCGACTCGGGCCGTCGCCGCAAGCTGTGGCTGGTGCTGTCGCTGTGCGGCAACCTCGCCCTGCTGGGCTGGTTCAAGTACGCCAACCTGCTGGTCGGGACCTGGAACGACCTCGGCGTCGCGCCGATCCCGTGGGAGCACGTCTGGCTGCCCGTCGGCATCTCGTTCTTCACCTTCCAGTCGATGAGCTACAGCATCGACGTCTACCGCGGCGAGGTGCCGCCGACGCGCTCGTTCGGCGACTTCCTGTGCTATGTGTCGATGTTCCCGCAGCTGGTGGCCGGGCCGATCGTGCGCTACCGCGACGTCGACCGCGAACTACGGGATCGCACCGTCGACATGCTGAAGGTGACCGATGGCGTCTTCCTGTTCATGATCGGCTTCGCCAAGAAGGTGCTGATCGCCGACCAGGCCGCCGCGCTGGCGGATGCGGGCTTCGCCCTGGAGGCGCCGGGACTGCTGCAGGCCTGGAGCGCGGTGCTGGCCTACGCCGTCCAGATCTACTTCGACTTCTCCGGCTACTCCGACATGGCGATCGGCCTGGGCCTGATGCTGGGCTTCCGCTACCCGATCAACTTCCGGTCGCCGTACCGGGCGCGCAGCATCACCGAGTTCTGGCGGTGCTGGCACATCAGCCTGTCGACCTGGCTGCGGGACTACCTCTACGTGCCGCTGGGCGGCAACCGGCGCGGCCCCCTGCGCACCTATGTGAACCTGACCCTGACGATGCTGCTGGGCGGCCTGTGGCACGGCGCGCAGTGGACCTTCGTCGTCTGGGGTGCCTGGCACGGGCTGCTGTTGGCGCTGGAACGGCGGCTGGGCAAGGTCGCGCCCTGGGGCTTCCTGCCGGCGCCGCTGCAGGTGCTGGCCACCTTCGTGCTCGTGCTGATCGGCTGGGCGGTGTTCCGGGCCGAGACCATGGCCGGGCTCGGCGCCATCGGCGGCGGCATGATCGGCCTGCAGGGCGTCGGCGCCGTGCCCGACGCCGGCCATCGCACGGTCATGTCTGCCGGCGCGGTGGTCCTCGGCCTGTGCGTGGCGTTCGCGATGCCGCGCTCCGACGAGCTGGTGCGCCGTTTCCGGCCGCTGACGATGCTCGGCGTGCTGGTCCTGTTCGTCGTGGCCTACATGCGGTTGCTCGCCGCGGGCTACAGTCCCTTCCTCTACTTCCGCTTCTGAGCCCTGCCCATGGCCGACGACGCCGACCATCTCCTGCCGGAACGTCCGCAGACCGGGGCGCAATGGGGCGTGCGATGGCACGGGCTCGAGCTGATGGCCCTGCTGCTCGGGGTCGCCCCGGTGCTCGGCGTGATGTGGTGGAGCGGCGACCCGCCGATCCGCACGACGGCACAGACGCCCTGGCCCGAGCCGACGGTGGCCACGGTGACCAGCGGCGCCTGGATGCAGGACCTCGAGGTCCATCTGCGCGAGCGTTCGCCGGCGGTCTGGGCCCTGCGTGGCGTCCACAACGAGCTGCTCGGCCATCTCGGCCTGCTGCAGACCGAGGACGTCTGCGTCGCACGCGACGGCTGGATGTACCTGCGGAAGACCATCGCGGTCGACGAGCCGGCGATGGTCGCCGGGCGTGAGCTGCGGCGGACACGGCTCGCCGAGGTGAAGCGCCGCGCCGACGCGCTCGGCGTGCTGCTGCTGGCGATGCCGGTGCCGGACAAGATCCGGGTGTATCCGGAGCCGCTGTTCGGCGAGGGCGGCCTGCCGGCGGCACGGGTGGGGTTCTATGCCAGGATCATGGCGGAGCTCGAGGCGGCCGGCATCCCGGCGGCGAACTGCCTCGCCGAGTTGCGCACCTCGCGACTGCGCGAGCCCGAGAAGATGCTGTACATGCGCCGCGACACCCATTGGACCGGCGCCGGCGCGTTGATCGCGGCGCTGGCGGTCACCGCCCGGCTGGAGACCCCGCCGTTCGTCGAGGTGATCGGACCGCGGGAGGGCTTCAAGCTGCACGGCCCGAACCTGATCGAGAGCGTCCCCGACCTGGCCAGCATGCTGGGCATGCTGACCGAGGTCTACCGCGACCCCGACTACGGGATCGACCTCGTGCGCAGCCTGAGCCCCGGTTCGCGATGGCTGCTGGAGAAGAAGGACCACTGGTTCGTGACGCGGGATGCCGGGCCGGTCGATCCGCGCACGGCGCCGGTGGCGCTAGCCGGCACCAGCTTCAGCGCCGGCAACGGCGCCAAGGCCCTGCAGTACGTGCTCGGGCGTCCGTTGGATGGACGCGCCATCGGCAACGCCGCGGGGATCCTCGACCGGGTGGAGGATGTGCTGGCCCGCTGCGAGCGCGGCGAGGCAGCGACGAAGGTCCTGGTGTGGGAGTTCGTCGAGCGGCAGTGGACCGGGTCGCGCTGGGAGGCGCGGCCGGGGGCGAAGCCCTAGCTGGTGCTGGCTCCGGGCGACCGCGCCGCGGCATCCATGGCGCCGGCCGGGGCCAGCGGCTAGAACGGCCGGAGTGATTGCCCGCGTGCTGCGCCTCGTACTGTGGATCGGCGCCTCGGCCTGCCTGCTGCTGCCGGTGATGGACGATCCGCCGCTGCGGACCGGCGCCTTCGTGCAGGACGTCACCGCCGACGCCGCGGTGGTGGCGCTCACCTTCGACGCCCCGGCGCCGCTGCACCTGGAGGTGCGCGAGGCGGGCGGCGCGGTGGTGGCCCGGAGCGGCGCGCCGGCCGCCCGGCGGCACTTCCTGCGGGCTACCGGGCTGCGACCCGGGCGTGCCTACGAGTTCGTGCTGCGGCGGGGCGAGGCCGGCGCCGAGGTGGACGCTGGCTCGTTCCGCACGCCGTCGGCGGACGATCGCACGCCGTTCCGCTTCGTCGCGCTCGGCGATTCGGGTGCCCAGCCGTGGTGGGTGTGGCTGCAGCGCTCGCCGCTGCTGCACTGGCCGGCGCGCTGGGGCTGGCTGCCGCCGAAGGACCGGGTCGCCGCCATGGGACGGCAGCTGGCGGCGGCCGCCCCCGAGTTCGTGCTGCACCTCGGCGACGTGATCTACCCGTGGGGGCAGCAGGCGCACTACGGCCCGGGGTTCTTCCGGCCCTTCGCCGAGGTGCTGCGGCGGGCGCCGTGCTACGTGGTGCTCGGCAACCACGACGTGATGGACGACGCCGGGCGGCAGGCGCTGGCGGACTTCGCCCTGCCGGCGAATGCGGTGACCGGCGACGAACGCTCCTACTCGTTCGCCTGGGGGGCGCTGCGGGTGATCGTGTTCGACGCCAACGCCCCGATCGGCGAGGGCAGCCCGCCGCTGCGCTTCCTCCGCCAGGAGCTGGCGGCGGCGACGGAGCCCTGGCTGGTGGTCGCCTCGCACTACCCGATCCAGTCCTGCTCGCGGCAGGGCGATCGCGCGGACCTGGTCCGGCACGTGCTGCCGCTGCTGCGGGAGCGTGGGGTGGACCTCTACCTGAGCGGGCACGACCACACCTACCAGCGCTTCGGGCAGCCGGGCGGCCTGGTGCAGGTCGTGTCGGGCGGCGGCGGCAAGAGCCTCTACGACCTGCAGGCCCACCCGCAGGTGGTGACCGCCCGGAGCCGCTACCACCACTGCGTGGTCGAGGTGGCCGGGGCCGTGCTGCGGCTGCGGGCGATCGGCGATCGGGACGACCTGCTGGACGAACTGGAGCTGCGCAAGGACCCGGCCCAGGCCGAGGCCCTGCGGGGCACCCTGCCGGCGCGTGCAGCCCGCATCGAGGCGCTGCTGCGCTAGGCGGGAGCGCATCCCCAAGCCGTTGTCCCGCCTTGGGTTGCGAGAATCGACGAAGAAAATACAGCGGAAGCTTGCGCGGTCCGATGGGGGTCGCTACCTTCCCCCGCCCCTCGCAGCGCGTGCAGCGCACCACGCGGGGTGATCTTTGACATTCCGGGTGGCCTCGGAAAAAGAGCGTGTGAGCTTTGTTGACCTGTGCG
>CAZMGG010000009.1:0-42989 GCA_964565715.1 uncultured candidatus Brocadiaceae bacterium
GCGGTCCAGGAGCGTTTCCACCACGCTGCCGTGCGGGACCTCGATCGCCACCGCGATCGAGGCAGGCTCGCCGAGCTTGCGCAGCCATGTGCACAGATCCGCCAGGCCGTCTCCACTGTGCCGGAACGCTCGGGCGTCCACCTGCTTGCCACTCAGGTCTTCCGCGCAGACTTCGTGCTCGGCCGTGGCCCAGTCGATGCCGACGAAGTGTGTCCAGTTGTCGTCCATCACGCGCCTCCTTGTGCGAGAGAACAGAAACAACCGGCGCCGTGCTCCGCGGCGACCCCTGTACTGGTGCTCGATGGCACGGACTGCCCACAGGGCGTCAGAGCACGGCTGCCCGCCGTGGCACGGGTCCCCCCCAGGAGCTCGAAACTCAGGGGGCACATGGTTGCTCACGGCAGGCTGCCGGACCAGCGGAAGTCTACGTCAGCAGTCTTCTCGACTGGCAGGTTCCCAGGTACAGGGGCTGGGACCGTCAGGGAAGAGGATGGAGGAGGGTAAGGGACTTAGCTGAGGACGCCGTGGCCAAGCCCCGGCCATGCGTACGTCCTTGTGCTTGTCGGGAGCCGCGCCGGTTGTCGTTGAACACCGTGGGGGCCAGGGGCATCATGCGCCATGTGGGTGGTACTGAGGCTGGGCGGATTCATGATTCCCCCGAGCTCCGCAAGGAGCGCGGCGCCTTCTTCACGCCCGCGACGATCGCGCAGTTCCTGGTGGACTGGGCCGTGCGCGACCAGACGAACCGCGTGCTAGAGCCATCCTGCGGCGAGGCAGCTTTCCTGGTGCCGGCAGCCGATCGGCTGCGCCGCCTGGGCGCCACCGGGGCTGATCAGCTCCATGGCGTCGAGGTGCACGCGGCGTCGGCCGCTGAGGCTCGCCGCTTGGTCGCCGCCCACGGTCTGCCGGCGTCGATCCGGGTTGCGGACTTCTTCGACGTGGAGCCCAGCGCGGACTTCGAAGCGGTGGTGGGCAACCCTCCGTACATCAGGTACCAGCAGTTCACCGGCGATCTGCGCGCCAAAGCGCTGAGGGCCGCGTTCAGCCAAGGCGTCAAGCTGACGCAGCTGGCAAGCTCCTGGGCCGCGTTCGTCGTGCAGGCTGCGCGCTACCTGAAGCCGGGCGGGCGCCTCGGGCTGGTGCTGCCTGCCGAACTACTGACCGTGAACTATGCGGCGCCTGTGCGGCGCTTCCTGCTACGCCGGTTCAAGACCGTACGACTGGTGATGTTCGAGGAGTTGGTGTTTCCCGGCGTCCTGGAAGAAGTAGTGCTGCTCATGGCCGAGGGCGAAGGTTCAGCCGATCGCTTCGAGGTGTTCCAGGCCCGAGACCTGGACGACCTGGGCACCGTGGAGCACAAGCGCTGGAGCGGGTTCGCACCGGAGAAGGAAGGCAAGTGGACTGGGGCCCTGTTGCCGTCCGCGGCCTTCGCTGAGTATCGCGCCCAGGCTGAGGGGGCCGCGTTCAGCCCGATGCTTGCCTGGGGCGAGACCTACCTGGGCGCCGTCACCGGCAACAACAAGTACTTCACCCTGACGCGGGATCAGGTGCGCGACTTGCGGATCCCCCAGGGCGACCTGCTGCGAATTTCGCCGCCGGGATCGCGGCACCTGCGCGGGCTGACCTTCACCGAAGCCGCGTGGAGCCAGGCGGCGAACGAGGGTGGCGCGTGCTACCTGTTCTACCCCGGCGAACGGCTGTCCGCGGCGGCCGGGCGCTACGTGGAGCAGGGCGAGAAGGCGAAGGTGCATCGCGCCTACAAGTGCCAGGTGCGGGAGCCCTGGTGGCGCGTGCCCGTGGTGCCGGTGCCCGACCTGCTGCTCACCTACATGGACCAGCACCGGCCCCGACTGCTCACCAACGCGGCCAAGGTCGCTCACCTGAACTCGCTGTACGGCGTCGCGCTGCGGCCTGGCATGCGACAGCTTGGCCGGGATCTGCTGCCGGTTGCGTCGCTCAACAGCGTGACGCTGCTGGGCGCCGAAGTGGTTGGCCGTTCGTACGGCGGCGGGCTGCTGAAGCTGGAGCCGAAGGAGGCCGACACGCTGCCCGTCCCGTCTGCGGACCGCTTGGGCAGGGTCGCCGCGGAGCTGCGGGCGTTGCGGCCGCAGCTGGCGAAGCACCTGCGGGCTGGGCGGCTCGTGGATGCAGCTGCGCTCGTGGACGCGGTGCTGCTGCCCGAGCTGACGGTCCGTCAGCTGGGGTTGCTGAGAGAGGCTCGCGCGTTGCTCTACGAGCGCCGCACAACGAGGGGGAAGGGGTTGCGTGGCACGAGCTGATGACCTGCTGAACCATGCACTACAGACTCTGCCGCCGAAGCCAGGCGATCCGGCACAGCAGGCGGACAAGAAGCGGTACTCGGAGAGGGTGTCCGAGGTCGTGGCTCAGGCGTTCGCCGAGGAACTGCGACAACGAGGCATGGCCGAAGCCCGGCCTGCGCCGCCGGGGGAGCGGGACGCATCGGGCGCCGAGCGACGAATGTCCGGCGGGATCGGGGCCAAGAAGGTAGACGTGACCTGGGCCACCGAGGAATCGGGGCTGCTACTTGCGATCAGCGTCAAGAGCATCAACTTCCGCGACGGGCGCACGGGCAACTACCAGAAGAACCTGACGAACCGGCGCGGTGACATGCTGTTCGAAGCCGTGACGCTGCACCGGCGGTTTCCGTACGCCGTGCTTGCAGGCGTGTTCTTCTTCGACAAGGGCGCGGCCGATGACGGCACCGATCGCCGCAGCCCGACCTTCAACAACGCCAATCACCGGCTCAAGATGTTCTCGGGCCGCACGGACCCGTCTGGTCGGGACGAGCAGTACGAACAGATGCTCTTGGTCCTGCTCGACAGCGACGCGAGCCCGCCCACTACGCGCTTCTTTGCCGTCGGCGAAGGTGCGCCGGTGGAAGTTGAGCTGTCGGTGGCGTTCGACCGGCTAGTGAAGACCGTGGCCGATCGAAACCCGGACTTCTACGAATGCGTGAACGGCAACATCAGGAAGTCGTCGGGGTAGAGTGCCTTGCCCTGAATGCGCCGTCGCGCAGCAGCAGTCACAGCACCGGCATGATGGCTGCGCCACCGAGCGCGTCCGCCAGCGCGTGCGCGATGTGGCTGGTGCGGCCCGGGTGACCACCAGGCACGAGGACGCGGTGCTCTGGACGCCGGGGAAGGTGCCCGGCAGTTCGGCATCACCCGTCTCGGCACCAACGTGCGCGGCGATGGAGTCGGGGCTGGGCTCCTGCAGGACCGTGGCGGTGGCGTGGTCGCGGCGGAGGGCGTTGACACGCTCCACCCGGACAACTCCGGGGTGGGTGGCCCATCATGCCGCAAGTGCGAGAACTCGGCTCCCCTGCGCCGTAGGATCATGGAACTCGCATGGCCAACAAGAAGCGACCACAGTTCGGCAAGCGCCCCATCGTGACGAAAGTGGAGAGCCCGGAGAAGCTGTACTACACCCTGAAGAACCGGGACAGAACCCACGACTACCTGCGCGGGCCACAACAGGACATCCTTCGCGACTACGCTGAAGCACACGTCGGGACCCACGACCTCGCGCTTGAGCTCCCGACAGGCACCGGCAAGACGGTCGTCGGCCTCATGATCGCAGAGTGGCGGCGGCGTGAGCTCGGGAGGCGCGCCGCCTACCTGTGCCTGACCAACCAACTTGCCCAGCAGGCCATCATGGAGGCCAGGAAGCTGGGCCTGGCCGTGGCGGACGTGACAGGTACAAACCAAACGCGGATCCCAGCTGAGGAAGGCAGGTACCGAAATGCTGAGGCAATCGGCGTTTCGACCTACTCGAACCTGTTCAACGTGAACCCTGTGATCCGCGACAACGATGTGATCGTATTCGACGACGCGCACGGCGGCGAGACATACTGCGCCGGCTGCTGGACGATCGACGTAAGTCGCAAGGATGATGAGGAGCTGTACGAGTCACTCCTTGGTGTGCTTCGCTCGCGGCTGACGAACTCCCAGCGGCGCATGGTGGACGCGAGCGCGCGCAACGCTACGGTCCAGTTCTGCGATGCTTGGTCCGACCCCGTCGTTGCCTCGGAGGTCACGGGTATTCTCGACAAAGTTACGGGGTGCGATGTGTACTATCGCTGGAGGTTCCTCCGCGCGCATCTTCACGCCACGCTGGTCATGGTTTCGCACTGGACCATCAGCATCCGGCCGCTCGTTCCGCCCACACACACGCACGAGCACTTCGCGGGCGCGAAGCAGCGCATCTACATGACTGCGACGCTGGGAGGGCCGGGGGACATCCAGCGGGCCTACGGTGTTGATCGCGTCGATGTGCTTCGTGCGGTGAACCCCCAGGAAGGGCGTCGCTTCATCTTGGTTCCTGAGCTCTACGCTGCCCCGAGCATTGCCACTGGAGTTGTTGCCACGGCGTGGAACGATATCCCCAACCAGCGCGGTGTCGTCATCTCCCCGTCTGATCGTCACATGAGGCAGATCAATTTGACGCTGGAGGAGAAGTGCAAGAAGCCTTGCCAGATTCTTGGCGCAAACGAGATCGCGGACTCGCTGACACCGTTCACCAAGTCCGAGAGGAAATGGTTGTCACTGATGCGATACGACGGCCTGGACCTTCCCGATGACGATTGCAGACTGCTCGTGCTCAACGAGAGCCCTCGTGCAGTCGGCGCTCTGGAGGCGGCCCAGCGGGACCATTGGCGAATGGGGCCCATGCTGCGTCGTCGTGAGCGCACCAGGCTTGTGCAGGGCATGGGCCGATGCACCAGAAGCGCCACCGACTATGCGGTGATCGTGTTGTTGGGGCAGTCTTTGATGAACGCCGTGACCATTCCCGAGTTGATGGACATGTTTCCCGTTGCGCTGCGCGCGGAGATCGCATGGGGCAAGCAACACTCGCAGATCGCTAGGGATAACCCCGACGAACTGATAGGGATGATCGAGGGCCTGATCTCGGACAAGGACTACCGCGACGAAGCTGGCAAGGACATCGAGGACTTCGGCAAGGAGATGGCCGACGTGCCGGCTCAGGGCGAGGACTTGTACGATGTCGGAGCGCGCGCCGAGGTCCGGTTCTCTCGTGCGCTCTGGGACGAGAACTACGAAGCTGCCCATGCAGAAGCGCGCTCGATGGCCGACCGCATCACGGGCGCTGAGTTCGACGGCTACCGGGCATTCTGGTGGTACCTCGCGAGCTGCGCGATTCTACCCGTGGACCCTGACCGAGAACGCGAGTGCCTGAGGAAGGCCATCACGTGCGGCGTGAATGCCGGTTGGCTTCAGTTCGCCCTTCAGCAGCGGGGCGTGACCGATGCAGGGGTCGACGACTCCGAGCAGCAGGTCGAGGCGATCTGGGATCAGCTGGAGGAATGGGGCTGGGTGGGACCCAGGTTCCTGAACACGGTTGAGAAGATGGTCACGCTTCTCGGCCAAGACACCCACAAGCAGTTCCACGAGGGGCTGGAACTGCTCGGCAAGTGCCTGGGCGCGACCACGTTCCGCCGCGGAGACCAAGGGGTTCCGGACGGAGCTTGGTCGTTCGCGAACGACTACCATGTTGCCTTCGAGGCCAAGACCGAGGCCTCGGCCGATTCGTCGCTGTCCAAGAAGCATGCGCAGCAGGCGGTTGGACATGTCAATTGGGCCAGGGCCGTATTGTGCGACAAGCGCCAAGACGCCGAAATCGAATCCGTGTTAGTGGCGCACGGGACCGGCGTCGATGAGCTGGCAAAGCCGCACATCGGCGGCTTGCTGTACTGTTCTCCGGCGAAACTGAAGGAGTTCGCGAAGCATGTCGCGACCGGCATCAGGGAGTTGAGGATCCGGTATGTCAACGCCGACTACGCTTCGGTCAAGAGGAATTTTGCTTCTGAAGTCAAGATGCACGGATTGCTGCTCGAAGACGTGCGCAAGAAGCTCTTTGGGCAACGGTTGGCCGATCTTGTGAAAGTCTGAAACGCGCGGCGGCAGCGAACACTGCCGGAGCCACGACGTGGCGGCGCTCTCGTGCAGAGGCCGCGGGTTCTGCCCGTTGCGCGTTGCGCAGCGCCCGGCGGATGTCGGACACTGGGCTGTGGCTGGTAGAACGGTGCGGATTGCGGTCCGTTCCGGCGTTGTGGCAGTGCGCCGACGTGGGGCGTCATCCAGGTGGCGTTGTCGGGTTGTCGGGCTTCTAGGAAGCTACCGGTTCTGCGGTTATCCCTCGTTCTCATCGATCCCAATTGGGACTCCTCCGCCGCGACTCAAACGAGTCGCATGCCTACCGCCTTGAGTCTTGAGTCGGGCCCGGTGCATGTGAGGTGCCCAATCTCGATTCGATATCCAACGGCAACCAAGTCAGGATGGATCCTCGCTCGGCAGCGAGATCACCCCTCGCCATTCCACTTCCGATGGCTCGGTCGTCATCACGCCGTAGTGTTCCTTCAGGTACTGCCAAGAAGCGAGGCGGACCCTCCGGTCGACCGTGGGGTCGACGAACAAGACTCCAGCCGGCGCCTTGCTCGGGTCGAGTCGCGCGCCTTCTCCGACAAGGCCGAAGAAGTTGGAGTCCCTGAAGGAGGCGGCGCTGGAACTCAAAGAGTTGACGAACATGCAGCCGGCTTCCTCTGTGGAGAGCACCCCGGCATCGAGCCTTGGCAGCCGGAGGAACGACGCATCGGCCTTGTCCGTGATCTTGCCGTCCAGGGTGCTGTCGATGCCGAAGCCTCGGATCCTCTCGGCGACCCCCTTCTCGACGGCTGCCCTTCTCAGGTCCGACAGGAAGTTGCCCTCGTCCCTGTCGGTGACTTCGACCAGGTAGCTGAACTTGTAATCGGTCACCCGGAGGTCCGCCGTTCGAGTTTTCCCTCGTGGGATGCGCTCGACCTTGAAGCCCTTGGCCTCAAGCACCTCGCGAGCGTGCTTCTCGGTTGTTGTCTCCGTCATCGTCGGGCTGCGTAGGTGCGGGCGAAGCTACAGGTAGCCCTGGAACTCGACGCCAGCCATAAATCGGGCGGCGTCCAGCGCCACGGGCCAGGGCCGGGCAGTGCTGGTGAGGGTCGACACCAAGGTGACGGAGAATAGCGGTCTTCCGCCGGAATCCGTGCTACCAATCGGCCGACCCAAGTCGTCGGGTGAGCATGGCCGAGTGCGCCGCGGGCCTAACGTGGGTGCAGATCGCCACCCTGGTGGCCGCCAGGAACCGCCCCCGACCCCCTGCGGCGGCAGAACAGCCCCTACGTTCAAGCCGCGCGGCACGGCGCCGGCGAGGCTGTCCCACATGCGCCCTGACGATCTGCCTCCGCGCCCTGCATCCACCCAGCCCGTCGCCATGGAACCCTCCCGCGAGCCAGCTCCGGCACGCACCCAGCGGCGCGACACCATCGTCATCGGCGGCGGTCAGGCCGGGCTCGCGGTGGGGTATCACCTGGCGCAACGCGGCGTCGACTTCGTCGTCCTCGAGGCGGGCGCCCGCATCGGCGACAGCTGGCGCCGGCGCTGGGATTCGCTGCGCCTGTTCACGCCGGCGCGGCACAGCGGCCTGCCGGGGATGCGCTTTCCGGCCGCGCCGGGGCACCTGCCGGACAAGGACCAGGTCGCCGACTACCTGGAACGCTACGCCGATGCCTGCGGCATCCCGGTGCGCACCGGCACGCGGGTCGAGGCGCTGTGGCAGGACGGCACGGACTTCGTCATCGATGCGGGACCCGACCGGTTCGTGGCCCGCAACGTCGTGGTGGCGACCGGCCCGTTCCAGCGGCCCCGGGTGCCGGCGTTGGCGAGCCAGCTGCGGAGCGACATCCACCAGCTCCACTCCCACGACTACCGGAACCCGGGGCAGCTGCCCGACGGCGACGTCCTGGTGGTCGGCGCGGGCAACTCGGGCGCGCAGATCGCCCTGGAACTCGCCCGCTCGCGGAAGGTCGTCCTGGCCGGCGAGAGCGCGGGCAGCCTGCCGCGGACGATCCTCGGCGCGGATGTCTTCCAGTGGCTGTGGCCGGTGTTCCGGTGTCTGCACCTGGGCACCTGGGCCGGCCGCAGGCTGCGGGAACGGAGCAGGGCCGGCGATCCGCTGATCGGCATCGGCCGGCGGGATTTCGCGGCGAACGGGGTCCGGCGGGTCGGCCGGGTCGGCGCGGTGCAGCACGGACTGCCGTGCGTGGGCGGCGAAGTCCTGGACGTGCGGGTCGTGCTGTGGGCCACCGGCTTCGCGCCCGACTTCGGCTGGATCCACCTGCCGGCGTTCGGGGCGGATGGGATGCCCCGGCACCGGCGCGGCGTGGCGCGGCCGGCCGGGCTGTACTTCGTCGGGCAGCGATTCCTGTTCCGGCAGTCGTCGGCCCTGCTCGGCGGCGTCGGCGACGATGCGGCCTTCGTCGCCGGGCAGATCGCGGATCGCGCCGCGCGCAAGCCATGGACGCCGGCGATGCGGCGGCTATCGTCGCCGGCCGTCCTCGAGGCACCTGCGTGGCCGCGCCCATCGGAATCGGTGACTTCATCGCCTGGGATGGCGGCTGTCTCATGATCGGCAAGGCCCTGCGCGTGGTGCCGCGGCATGCGCACCAGGCGATCCAGATCGTCTTCGGCCATGCCGGACCGATCGCGCTGCGCGACGGCGACGCGGGCCGGTGGGTGGAACACACGCTCGGCCTCATCCCGTCGCGGCAGCCGCATTCCATGGACGCGACGCGGGCGTCCTACAACGCGATCATCTTCGTCGAGCCCGAGACCCCGGCCGGGCGGGCGCTGGCCGGGCGATGCCCGCGGGGCGGGATCGCGGCGCTCGACGATCCGGGCGCCGCCCGGGCCGCGGCGGCGCTGTTCGCCGGCTGGCTCGGCGGTGCCTGCCGGGAGGATCTGATCGCCGGTGCGCGTCGGGTGGTCGATGCGTTGACCCGGGGCGAGGCGCCGCCGGTGGTCACCGACGAACGGATCAGCTGGGCCGTCGCCCACATCCAGACCGGTCTGCAGCGGGCGATCACGCTGGAAGAGGTGGCGCGGCACGTCCACCTGTCGCCGAGCCGCTGCCGGCACCTGTTCCGCGAACAGACCGGCATGGGGCTGCGGCCGTACGTGCTGTGGCGGCGGTTCCTGCACGCCTGGTCGCTGCTGGCGGCCGGTGCATCGGTGACGGCGGCGGCGCACGGCGCGGGCTTCGCCGATGCGGCGCATTTCACGCGGACTTCCCGCGCGACGTTCGGATTCGCTCCCTCCCTGCTCACCGTCCAGGATGGACGGAAGGAAGACAGACCATGATGCCAGTCCTGATCGGTGTGGGCCTCGGGCTCCTCGTGTGTTCCGCCATGCAGTTGCTCGGCTTCAGTCGCGACCGCGCCTTCTACCCGACGGTCCTGATCGTGGTCGCGAGCTACTACGTCCTGTTCGCGGTGATGGGCGGGTCGTCGGCCTGCCTGGTCACCGAGACGGTGATCATGGGCGGCTTCGTGACCCTGGCCGCGACGGGCTTCAAGATGAGCCCCTGGCTGGTCGTCGCGGGCCTCGCCGGTCATGGCGTGCTCGACTTCTTCCACGATGACCTGGTGGCGAACGCCGGGGTGCCGCCGTACTGGCCGCCGTTCTGCCTCGCGTTCGACGTGACCGCCGCGGTCTGGCTCGCCTGGCTGATCCTGCGCGGCGGGTCGCGCCGCCGACCCGAACCGGGCCCCGCGGCGGGCCAGCCCGCCGGCTGATCGGGCATCTCGCTCGCGGGGCATGGCATGGGACCTGAACCGGCCGGCGCCGGTACGTGGCTTGCTCCTGCTCACCCGGATGACGCTCGCCAGAGCGTCCCGAGCATCCCGACCACCGTTCAGTCGCCGCGGGCGACGGAGACCAGCGTGACCACTGCCGAGAACCAATCTGTCACCGACCTCGTCCTGCAGGCCCTCGAGACCGAACTCGGCGGCGTGCAGGTCTACAACATGGCCCTGCAGTGCGTGCAGAACGAAGACCTGCGCGAGGAGTGGCAGAAGTACCTGGAACAGACCGAGCGGCACGTCGCCGTCATGCGCGAGGTGTGCGAGGCCCTGCAACTCGATCCGGAGCAGGAGACCTCCGGCCGGAAGGTGGTGCGTCACCTGGGCGAGTCGCTGGTGCAGGCGATGCAGATGGCGCTCGATGCAGGCACACCGGAAGCCGCGGAACTGGTGGCGGCAGAATGCGTGGTGCTGGCGGAGACCAAGGACCACCTGAACTGGCAGCTGCTCGGCAGGGTCGCGCAGCTGCACGAAGGCGCGCCGCACGACCGGCTCCTGGAGGCCCACGACGAGGTCGAGGGTGAGGAGGACCAGCACCTGTACCACTCGACCGGCTGGGCCCGGGAACTGTGGCTGCAGGCGCTGGGGCTCGAGGCGGAACTGCCGCCGCCGGAGGAGACCGAGGACGTGCAGTCGGCCGCCGAGGCGGCGGCGGCGAAGTCGGACAGCGAAGCGGCTCGTTCGGAGTGAACGGACGGTCACCGGCGCAGGCATGCCGCTTGCGGTGGGGCTCCGCCTTCTTTCCTCTTCCCACTGTCAGGACACCCGTCATGAACCCTCCCTATGACCCCGTCTCTTCCGATCCCGCCTTCGCGCACTCGCACGCGGTCGGCATCGTCCGTGACCCAGCGCCCCAACCATGGGGTGCGATCCTCGGCGGTTCCCTCGCCGGCGTCGGCGCCCTGGCGCTGATGGCCACCCTCGGCGCGGCCATTGGCATCTCTGCCGGTGCCGCCACGGCGGACGAGGTGTCCACCGCGGAAACCGCGGCCAACGCCGCGATCGGGTTCGGCCTCGGTGCTGCCGTGTGGACGATCCTCACCGCCGCCGTGGTCGGGCTGGTGGGGGGCAAGGTGCTGAAGACGCTGGGTCGTCCGGGAACGCTGTGGCGCCCGGGCCTGTTCGGCACCCTGACCTGGGCGGGTGGCCTCATGCTGGCGGGCCTGCTGACCGCTTCCGGAGCGGCCGGGCTGCTGGGCGGCGCCAGCGGTCTGGCAGGGGCGGCGGCGGCGCAGAGCCAGCCCTTCGCATCCCGGACCCTGGATCCCACGCTGCCCGGCCTCCGCGGCAGCGAGCGAGTGGCCGATCGGCTCGTGGACGGTGCGACGCCGCGCGACGCAACTGCCACCCGCGACAATCGCGACACCCGCGAGGCCGGCGTGGTGCTGACCCCCGAGGAGCGCGTGCGGGCCCGGGCGGCGGCCGAGCGCGCCGCCACGGCCGCGGCCACCGCCGCGTGGGTCGCCCTGATCTCGATGCTGGTGGGCCTCGGCGCCACGATCCTCGGCGCGCGACCGCGCCAGGGCGAGGAGCGGGCCGTTCCGGTGCGGACCGGGCGCTCGCCGGTGGCGGTGGGCTGAGCCGGCACTCTGGGCGCAGCCCGCCGACGTTCCTCTTCAGCAGCGCCTCGTGGGCGGATGGCGACGCCGGCGGCGTCACTCGCTACCGTCCACCGGCGTGAACCACCCGATCGCCCAGGCCGTCGCGCTGGTCTGCCATGCGAACGCGGCGCTGCGCGGCGGCGGGCGGATCGGGTTTCCGCGCACGCACTCGACGGCGCAGTTCTGCGAGTGGATCCGGTTCGTGTCGTCCCGGTGGTCGTTCTCGGGCGCCCTGCAGGTCGCCATCGCCGACGAGCCGGAGGCCTGGTTCGCGGCGCTCCGGGCGGCGGGGCGCCGGCGGCTGCTGCTGGTGCCGTCGCAACCGCTCCGCGTCGTCGGTTCGTGGACACTCGGCCCGGCGGGGGCGTGGGGCATCCGGGCGCGGGGCGGATCCACCCGCGACGAGGTGTGGAGCAGCCGCTGGGATCGTGGCGGCGACGCCGTCGACCGGCGCATCTGGCGGGTCACCTACGTCGCGGTCCGGGCGTGGCGCTGGCCCGCGCTGGCGTCACCACCACGGCTCGATGCCGTGCGGCAGCGGTTGACCGCCGCGCTGACTCCGGTCCGCGCGTTCGCCGAGCGGCACGGGTGCGGCATGTTTGCCGATGCGTTCGCCGCGGCGCTGCGGATGCTCGACACCGGGCGCGCCGACGACGTCTACCACCGCGACCTGGCTCCGCCGGGTTGCCTGCCGGACGAGGCGGAGGTGCTGCTCGCCGCGTGCCAGAAGGCCTGGGTGTTCGGCGGCATGGGTTCGTGGAACGACCTCGCCTTCGGCGCGGCCCAGGGCGAGTACGAACGACTGACCCGCGCGCTGCTCGCGGCCGTCGAAGGGGCGATCGCCGCCGGCGCCAACGCTTCGGCGGCGGCCGACGCGTGATGCGCCTCGCCACGCGGGCGCGGGCATGCCGATTGCAGCGGCGGGCGCCGGCACGCCGGCCTCCCCGCGGGAAGTAGATTGCCAGCTTCGCGACGCCGGCTACCCGCTGCGTCAGCGGTCGCCGGCGCCGCAGCCGACCCGGATCCGGGCAGGAGTCCCACATGCTCGCGTCTCGTTCCGCCGTGCGTCGCTTCGCGTCCCCCATCCTGGTCCTGGTCGCCGGCACGACCGGACTGGCCCAGCTGCCGCCCGAGAACGGGCACTGGGAGCATCAGCGGTTGGACAGCGGCCGCCGGGCCAACGTCACGCCGATCGCCGCCGTGGTCTGGCAGCAGATCGTCGTCGCGCCGCCGGCCAGCCCCTGGCTGCGGGTGTTCTTCGAACGCACCCACCTGCCGCCGGGCAGCCTCGTGCGCCTGGTCGCGCTGCGCGACGGCGCCGAGCAGCGGCTGCGTCAGGAACACGTGGAGCAGTGGGGCCACGGCAGCGCGTTCTTCAACGGCAATGCGGTGCTGGTGCAGCTCGAGGCCGGGCCCGGCACGATCGACAACCAGCTCGTCATCGATCGGCTGTGGGTCGGCGACGACCCCGCCACCATGACGGTCCTGGAGTCGATCTGCGGCGCGACCGACGACCGCATCCCGGGCAGCCACCCGGCCATCGGTCGGACCAACACCGGCTGCACCGGCTGGATCACCAACCAGCCCACGACCAGCAACAACAAGTGCCACCTGTCCGCCGGCCACTGCTTCCCGCGCTCGACCACCATCGCGTTCTCCATCCCCTCCTCGAACGCGAACTGCTCCCTGGTGCATCCCCATCCCGACTACCAGTTCGCGATCGACACCGGCACGATGCGCTCGGTCAACCTCGGAGTCGGCAACGACTACGCCGCCTTCCGCTGCTTCCACAACCCCAACACCGGCCTGTCGACCTACGAGACGATGGGTGCCCAGATCGCCCTGGCCACGACGATTCCGCCGGTCAACACCATCGCCCGCGTCACCGGTTTCGGGATCGACGGCAGCGACACCGACGGGGCGCCGGGCGGCAACAACAACTGCACCTGCCGGCCGACCGACGGCACCGGGGTCCGCAACCAGATCCAGCAGACCCACACCGGCCGGCTCACAGCCGTCGACCCGGATTCGCTGCGCTATCTGATCGACACCTGCCGCGGCAACTCGGGTTCGCCGGTGTTCGAGGACGGCCCGGTGGGCCACGCCATCGCGATTCACACCGCCGGCGGTTGCGGCGGGTCGGGCAATGCCGGCACCACGATCACCAAGACCGCACTGCAGAACGCCATCCGGGCGGTGTCCGGCCTGCCGACCGGCAGCCCGATTCCCGGCGACCTGTGCCAGGCCGGCGCCGCGATCGATCTCGGCACCAATGGGCCGTACAGCAACGTGGGGTCGACGAGTTCGGCGCCGGCGTTCCCCTGCGGCGGCGGCGGCAGCGATGTGTGGTTCCGTTTCACCGCTACCGCCTCCGCGCCGCACACGTTCTCGACCTGCGGTGCGGGCACGCTGGACACGGTGCTGGAGGTCTTCACCGGCACCTGCGCCAACCTGGTCAGCCTCGGCTGCAACGACGACGCCTGCGGCACCAACTCGCGGCTGACCGTGCCGCTGCAGCAGGGGCAGGCCTGTCTCCTGCGGGTCGGCGGCAAGAACGGCACCCAGGGCAGCTTCGAGCTCACGGCCCTGCCAGGCACGGGACTGGGAACCCTCACCACGGTGACCACCGGCTGCGGCAGCCTGACCCTGCAGTCGACCGGTTCGCCCGAACTGGGCAGCACCCTGTCGTTCCACCTGGACGGCGTCCAGGGCATCCCGTACGTGCGGCTCGGCTTCCAGCAACTGAACCAGCTGCTGTGCCCGCCGGCGCCGTGCCGCCTGGGACCGGCCTCGGACGTCGGCCTGATCGGCAGCAGCCACGTCCTGGAGATCCCCACCGCCGCCGCGTTCCTCGGCCTGACCGTGGGCGTGCAGGCGGCCGACCTGCTGGCGCCCGGCGGCTGCGGCGCCGTGCCGATCGCGCTGTCCGACACGATCCTGATCACGATAGGGTGAGCAGGCCCACCCCGGCGAGCTCTCGAGTCGCCGGTGAAGCAGGGATCCCCACCGATCGCAGGCGGCCTGGCGCTAAGCTGGACCGGCTCCAGGAGCCCACATGGATCGCAGCATCGACGTCCAGAACCTCACCCTCCCCCTCGAGCGCGACGTATTCTTGCGCACCCTGGTCCGCCACCTGTCCGGCGCCCTCCAGGAGGTCGTTGGACTGGAGGAAGCGAGCGGTTTCGTCTCGCTGGTCGGCCAGCGCATGGGCGATGAGATCGGCAACTCCTACCGGGCTGCGCTGAACGTGGCGCGCCTTGATCGGGACCTGGTGCGCGACGTTTGCCTTGACCTGAAGCGCCGTATCCAGGGCGACTTCTACGTCATCGAGGAGGACGCCGAGAAGATCGTGTTCGGCAACCGCGCCTGCCCGTTCGCGGAGAAGGTCCTCGGCCGGAGTGCCCTCTGCATGATGACCAGCAATGTCTTCGGCACGATTGCCGCCGACAACCTCGGCTACGGCAAGGTCGTACTCGAGGAGACGATTGCCGCGGGCCACCCCACCTGTCGGGTCGTCCTGTACCTGACGCCCTCGGAGGAAGCCAATGCCGCGGATGGTCGGGAGTACCTCGCCGCCGACTAGCGTGACCCTCCTCGATCGCGCCATCCCCTTCCTGCGGGCGTTCCCTGACGCTGCGATCCTCGTCACGGGGCGCGGCGTCCTGCTGGCGGCGAACAAGCGTGCGTGTGAGGTCCTCGGCCTCCGTTCGGAACGCAAGCCCGACTGCCTGCTGCAACGACTGGTGCAGGACCCGGAGGAGCGGATCGCGAGATCCCTTCGCAGCTGGGCACGTTCCACCACGCCGCTCCCGGGTGCGCTGTCACTGGTCGTCGGGGGATCGGTGACGGTCTACAACGCGACTGGTTCCGTGGTGGCGCCGGCGACGGCGGGGGAACCAGCCTGCATCCTGATCCGATTCTGGCCGCGGGCCGCGGGCAACCGGTTCGTCCTGCTGAACCAGAAGGTCGCCGAACTGAACGGCGAGATGGCGCGCCGTGCGCGCGTGGAAGCCCAGCTTCGTCTGAGCGAGCTGGCCCTGCAGGAGAGGGTCAAGGAAGCCGAGGCCCTCAATCGCACCAAGGATGAGTTTCTCGCGACGGTCTCCCACGAACTCCGGACACCGCTGAGTGCCATCCTTGGCTGGTCCTGGGTATTGCAGCGTCGCACCCTCGACGAGGAGATCCGGAAGGGGATCGCGGTCATCCATCGCAATGCCGAGGCGCAGGGCAAGCTGATCGACGACATCCTCGACGTGTCCCGGATCATCGCCGGCAAGATGCTGATCGAGGTGCATCCCGCCGATCTGGCCGCGCTCGTCGAGGAGGCAGTCGATGTGGTTCGGCCATCCGCCGCCGCCAAGCAACTGCAGGTCTCCCTGGATCTGCCGGGGCAAGCCATGCCCTTTGTCGCTGATCCGGACCGCATCCGGCAAGCGGTCTGGAACGTGCTGTCGAACGCGGTCAAGTTCACGGACCGTGGCGGCTCCATCCGCGTGACGGTGCGCCAGGACGGCCAGCAGTTCCATGTAAGGGTTGCCGACACGGGTATCGGCATCGAGCCGGCCTTCCTGCCACTGGTGTTCGATCGCTTCCGACAGGCCGACGGATCGACCACCAGGCGCACCGGGGGACTGGGGCTGGGCCTGGCGCTGGTGCGGTCGATCGTCGAGTTGCATGGGGGAACCGTGACAGCCGCCAGCGATGGCCTCGGTACCGGGGCAACGTTCACGGTCTCCCTTCCGGTGCGCGCCGTCGGCCCGAGTGAGGCCGAAACCACCGTTTCGAGGGGTGAGGAAGTCAGGATCCAACCTCCAGACGCCAGCATCCTGAGCGGCGTGAAGACGCTGGTGGTCGACGACGAAGTCGACGCCCGCGACCTCCTGCGCACGCTGTTGACCGATGCGGGCAGTGAGGTCATGACCGCACCGTCGGTAGCGGCAGCATTCGAGGTGTTGGCGCACTTCAGTCCTGACGTGCTGGTGAGCGACATCGGCATGCCCGATGAGAACGGCCATTCTTTCCTGCAGCGCCTGCGCCAGTTCGTGCCGGAAGCCGGCGGTGACATCCCCGCCATAGCCCTTTCCGCATATGCCCGCAGCGAAGACCGGGATCGCGCGATTGCCGCGGGTTTCACCGTGCATCTCGGCAAGCCGGTCAGCCCGGAGGAACTGGTGTCGACGACGAGGGCACGAAGACCACCATGGTCACCACACCGCGGGCCCAGTCGAAGCACAGAGGCGCTTCAGGCTTTGGTGTGGGTAGAAGCGGGGGCCCCGGCCGCCCGTCGGCGATCCTCCCAGGCCCCCGAGGCTGGCGCCGCCTCGAAGGACTCTGCCGCGAGGGGTGCCTGTGCCACATCCCCGGGAAACCCCGAGAACGGGCCGAAACGGCCAAGTAGAGAGTCTTCGGGAAAAGGGAAGAGGAGGGGGGTGCCCCAGCGGCAGGGGGAACCCGAAGGTGGGGTTCCCCCGAGAGCGGTCCCCGCGGGGTGCGAACGACCATCGACCGGGCGCTCCTGGGCAACCCACACGACTTCCTGAAGACCCAGCACAGATGCCACCAGGTGCTCCGCGCCGGCGTCCATGCCGTGCCGCGGTTGGCCCACGTGGCACCGGTCCATTCCCAGGTCGACGACCGGTCGACCAGCACGATCACCCGGCGGAGCGGGTCCCAGGCCATCTGCGCGTCGACGCCGACGACCGGCGAAGTCGCGGGGAACAGCTGCGTCCAGGTGGTGCCGTCCCAACGCCAGGTCTCGTTCGATGCCCCGGTTGCGGTCTGGCCACCGAACAGCAGCGCGCTCCCGCTGTTCGGATCGCAGGCGAGCCCGGCGCCGTACCGTGGACTCGGGCTCACGGCAGGCTGCATCTGCGTCCAGACCGCACCGTCCCATTGCCAGGTGTCGCCGAGCGACGAAGCGGCGAGACCACCAAAGAGCACGGTGCGCCCCTGATTGACGTCCCAACAGGCGGGCGCCGCCCACCGCGGCGAGGGCCGCGACCCGGCGCCGGCCACCTGGATCCAGCCGTCGCGCCATCGTTCGAAGACATCGCCGCCGCCATCGAGTCCCAGGATCTTCCCCTGACCCAGGTCGGTGACCATGGCCATCAGCGGCATGTTGGCCGTCGGCTCCAGCGATCGCCAGCGGACGCCATCCCATTCCCAGAGTTCGCCGGTGGTCGCGTAGTCGCAGCGGCCGCCCATCAGCAGGAGGCGCTGCCGCGCCGGGTCCCAGGCGCAGCCCTGCATGCCACGCCCCGGCACCCCGCTCCCGGCGATCAGGGCCCAGCCGCCGGCACCGTAGGCCCAGAGGTCGGTCAGGCACTGGTTCTGGGCATCGGCGCCGCCCACCAACAGGGTCCGCGCGTTGCCCGGATCGTGGACCATCGCCGCCCAGGCGCGCGGCGGCGGTGCCACGGCACCCTGCGCCTGCTGCCAGCGGTTGCCGTCCCATTCCCAGGTGTCATTGAGCCCGCCCGCCGCCGTCATGCCACCGAACAGGACCACGCGCTGCCTTGCCGCATCGTAGACGAGGGCCGGATGCCACCGTGACGTCGGTGCCGCGGCGGGCGCCAGTGGCTGCCAGACGCCATGGGCCCACTCCCAGGTGGTGAGATTGGCGTTTCCCGGCCACTCGATCGCAACGATCCGGTCGCGTGCCTCGTCGTAGGCATAGCGGGTCTGGCTCGGCCGCGGGCCGGGGGGGCCGCCTGCCGAGAGCCGCGTCCAGGCTCCCGACATGTACTGCCAGATCGCCTCCTGTTCGGTCTGCCCCTGCGCGTCGTAGCCGCCCACCAGCAGCAGCCGGCGGCGCACGGTGTCCACCAGGAACTGCTGGCCTTCCCCGCCGGCCGGGACGTCCAGCGCCGGCCGGGTCTGGGTCGGAATGCGCCAGCGAGTGCCATCCCACAGCCAGGTCGCCGACGAATGGTAGGTGGTGCCGACGATCGCCGCCGCGGACGCGCCACCCTGCAGGACCGCTTCGCCGCTGGCCGGATCGACGGCGAACGCGTGGCCATGGCGGGCCTGTAGCAACGGCAGTCGCCGCCAATCGGTCGGGGCCTGGGAGCCGAGGGTCGCACCGAGGCACGACAAGGCCAGCAGGAAGCGGCGAGGCATGGTGGCGCGCGGAGAGCACGTTCCGTGCCGGAGCGCCGGACGGCCCGCCGAGCCAGCGCGCCGGGCAGCTTGGTTACCGCGGGGAAACGACAGTCGCCGGCGAGCGGCACGGGTCGTCATTCCGCCTCACGGTTGGACTCGACCCTGGTGGCGGCGGCTTGGCAGATCGATGGCGAGCAGGGATGATCCACGACATTCCCGCCAGGTCACCGCCTTGGCGGATGCACTCAGTTTCGGGACAGACGGGCAGAACCCACCGAGAACCCATGCCGAAGCCACATTTCCTTCTTGCGACACTCGGCCTCGTCGCGGTCGCGACGGCGCAGGAGAGCTGGCAGCGCATCAACACGCCCATCAGTCCGTCGTCCCGTTCGCGCAGCGGCATGGCCTACGACAGCGATCGGCACGTGATGGTCCTGTTCGGCGGCGCTCCGGTCAGCAGCGGTCCTCAGCTCCGCGATACGTGGGAGTACGACGGAGCGAACTGGCGGATGGTCACCAACACGGGCCCGAGTCCGCGCTTCAGCGCCGGCATGGCATACGACCCACTGCGCCATCGCATGGTTCTGTTCGGGGGGATCAACTCCAACAGCAGCCGCCTGCCGGACACATGGGAGTACGATGGCGTGAGCTGGGCGTTGCGCCATAGCGTTCCGGTCAACCAGGAGCGCTACGACCTGGCAATGGCCTTCGACCCCGTCCGCGGACAGGTGATCCGGTTCGGCGGTGGTGGCGCCGGGGGCGAACACGGCGACACACAGGCGTGGGATGGATCGCAGTGGCTTCTTCTTTCTGCCGGTGGGCCGTCGGCGCGCAGCTTGCACGCGATGGCTACCGACAGCGTTCGCAATCAGATCGTGCTGTTCGGCGGACGGGGCCCGATGGGCAGCACGGCTGTGAACCACAACGACACGTGGTTGTGGAACGGCAGCACCTGGCTGCAGGCTTTTTGCGCCACCGTGCCGCCGGTGCGGACTGGCCACGCGCTGGCCTTCGATGCCGTCACCGCCAAGACGATCATGTTCGGCGGCGGCTTCGGCAGCAGCACTGGCGACACCTGGGCGTGGGACGGCAGCAACTGGTCGCTGCGCGGTCTGGCGAATCGGCCGCCGGATACCAACCAGGCGCCGATGGCGTACGACATGGCGCGCGACCGCGTGGTGCTGTTCACCAACTCGGCCCAGACCTGGGAGTACTCGGCACCGGTGACCCAGGCGGGCACGTGGCAGACCTTCGGCAACGGCTGCCTGGGAAGTGCCGGCGTGCCGAGCCTGGAGTCCGTGCTGGGGTCGCGGCCTTTCACCGGTGCGCCGTTTCGCGTGCGTCTTGCCTCGCTTGCCACCCATCCGTTCTTGCTGCCGTTTGGCGTGGTGGGCTACTCGGCGACCAGCTGGCAGGGTCGCGCCTTGCCGCTCGACCTGGGCGTGTTCGGTATTCCTGGCTGCACTGCCTGGGTGGAGGGCTTTGCGTTCGTCAACCTCACACGCAATGGCGACCGTGCCGACTGGACCATCGACATCCCCGTCTGGCCGCAACTCGTCGGTACCGAGTTCTGGCTGCAGGGCTTCGTGCTCGACGGCGGCGCGCCGGCGGGTGCCGCGGTGAGCAACGCCGGGCACGGACGCATCGGTCTGCGGTGAGGGCCAGCCCGAGGGCAACTCCGGCAATGCCCGACGGCATGGCCCAGGCGTGTCGAGCCGGAAACCCGGATTTCTCCTCCGCTGGCGCACCGGCCCCCCGGTGCAGGGGACACAACCCCAACCCCCAACGGAGACCAACGTCATGTTCCGCTTCACCGAGTCCGTCCGCCCGCAGACCCTCCTGACCGCCGCCTTCGCCGCCGCCCTGGCCGCTCCCGCCTCGGCGCAGCTCGTCGACAGCACGTCTTCCATCCTGGTGCCGCCGCTGCCGCCCTCGTACTACGCCGGCGCCGCCTGGGGCGACGTCGACGGCGACGGCCATCCCGACCTCTACGTCACCAACTACTTCGGCCCGAACCACCTGTTCCTGAACGTGCCGGGCCCCCTCGGCGGCCCCGCCCGCATCCTGGTGGACATGACCCCGCCCGTGCTGATGGACCCGATGGGCCACGGCGAGGGCGCCGTGTTCGCCGACTTCGACAACGACGGCGACCAGGACCTCTACCTGGTCAATGCCGGCGGCACGCCGAACCACCTGTTCGCCAACCTCGGTTCGGGCATGTGGGCCGACGTCACCGGGCCCTCGGGCACCGGCCATCCCGGCATCGGCGAGGGCTGCGCGGTGGCCGACTGGGACAAGGACGGCGACCTCGACCTGTTCGTGATGAACTACGGCGCCACGCCCGCCGGCGAAGCCGACGTCTGGTACCGCAACGAGGGCGGCCTCGTGTTCACCGACGCCACCCACACGGTGATGCCGCACGGCATCTCGCCGGGCGGCGCCTGCGCGTTCGCCGACTACGACCTCGACGGCGACCCGGACCTGTTCGTCGGCAACGACGGCGCCCCCAATCACCTGTTCGAGAACCTCGGCGGCACCTTCGTCGACGCCACGCCGATGGCCGGCGGCAGCGCGCTCGCCGACGCCGCCGGCGGCTGCTTCGGCGTGCGCTGGATCGACTTCGACAACGACGGCGACCTCGACCTCTACGTGTCGAACAGCGCCAGCTTCCTGGGCACGTCGGCGACCAACCACATGTTCCGCAACAACGTGATCCCGCTCGGCAGCAAGACCTTCACCCTGGTCACCAACGGCGCCGAGGACACCGGTTCGGGCATGTCGGTCACCGGCGGCGACCTCGACCGTGACGGCCACGAGGACCTGGCGATGGCCAACTTCGGCGTCAGCAAGGTCTACCTGAAGGGGCCGAGCAGCCTGCTGCGCTTCGTCACGGCGCCGTCCGCCTGGTTCACCGATCCGTTCCCCACCGACAGCTCCTCGTCGGCCACCCGCTGCGACTTCGACCGCGACGGCGACCTCGACGTGTTCCTCGGCGGCTCGGTCGTGCAGGTGTTCCTCAACCACGGCGGCGGCGCGGGCGCCGTCACGCCGAGCCCCTACACGCTGTCGGTTCGCTTCCTCGGCGATCGCAGCGCGCCGTTCCTGGTGCCGCGCGACGGCCACGGCACCCGCGCCCGCCTCGTGCTCGGCGGTCCGTTCGCGCCGTCGCGCGCCATGCAGCAGGTGGACGGCGGCTCGGGCTACTCGCAGGACGCGCCGGAGTGCTTCTGGTCGATCCCGACCGCGCGCAGCGGCGGCCCCGCCGTCCTCGACAGCCTGGACATCACCTGGGCCGACGGGCGGTTCGAGGAGCTGATGGCGATGCCGGCGCCGACCGTCGCCGCGCCGAACCAGCGCCTGCAGGTGCACTACCCGGCGGGCATCGAGACGTATGGAACGGTGGCGCCCACCGGCGTCCGGCTGGTGCGTTCGTCGACGGGCATCGAGTTCACCCCGGCCCAGGCCGGCGCGCCGGAGTTCGCCCTGGCCACGCCGGAACTGGCCGACGGCTCGCTCGGCCTGCTGGTGATCGGCTTCGCCCGGGCCAGCACCGCCACGCCGGTCGGCACCCTGCTGGTGGATCCGGTGGTGGTGCAGAGCGCGCTCGGCAGTGGCGGCGCCGCCCGCTGGCCGCTGCCGATCCCGGCCGATCCCTCCTGGGTCGGCGCGACGCTCCACATGCAGAGTTTCGTGATGGAGCCGGCCGGCACCGTGCGGATCTCGCAGGGCCTGTCGGCCACCATCCAGCCGTAGCGACGGCGTTGGTGCATGAGGTGCTGCGGCCAGCCCACGGTGGGCTGGCCGCGTTCGTTTGCGTGGTTGTCGTGGGCGCCGCCACGGCGATTCCGGCCGGCGGAAAGCCAGCCCATGCTTGCGCCGGACCCTCGCCCCGCCATCATGCCGGGGAGGCTGCGGACGACCGTTCGCCGCCCGCAACCCCGAACGAGAATCCCATGGCAGCCAAGAAGTCCGAGAAGAAGCCCAACCCCGCCCTGATGAAGCCGGTCCAGCCCGACGCGGTGCTGGCCGCCGTCGTCGGCAGCCAGGCCATGCCCCGCAGCGAGATCACCAAGAAGCTGTGGGAGTACATCAAGAAGAACGGCCTGCAGGACAGCAAGGTCAAGACCAACATCAACGCCGACGAGAAGCTGAAGGCGGTCTTCGGCGGCAAGACCCAGGTCACCATGTTCGAGATGACCAAGCTGGTGTCGGCCCACATCAAGGGCTGAGCCTTCGCGCCGGCGCCGCCCCCTCAGCGCAGCGCCACCACTTCGGCGATCCGCGCGAAGTGCAGCGGTGGCGCCTTCGGCGCCGGGCTGCCCGGCAGCCGCCGGCCCACCAGGCCGAGGTGATCCAGGTCGACCAGCACCGGCTCGACGCCGGCAAGCCGGCCCTGGGCCACGCTGACCGCGCCATCGCCGCGGCCCGGGCGCACCTCGTCGAGATCGCCGAGCCACCGTTCGACCCGCGCCTGCACCAGCTGCCCTGCCGGATGGGCGCCGAGCCAGCCGGTGCCCGAGCGCAGGGCCCGCACGCCGGCGCTCACGCCCGCCGGCACCCGCGTGCCGAGCACCAGGAGGTAGCGGACGCGCGGGTTGCGCTCCCGCGCGTTCAGCTGGCGCAGGAACACCGAGTCGGGCAGCAGGTCGCCCCCGGCCTCGCCGAGCCCGTCGCGCAGCCGTTCGAACAGCACGTCGCCGACCGGCTGGCCCTGCGCCGCGTCCTGCGCGGCTTGGCGCGCGTCCAGCAGCCAACGCAGCGCCGCCAGATCGGAGCCCTGGTTCGGGGTGCCGAGCAGCACCAGCGCGCGCACGTTGCCCGGATCGAGCGCCGGATCCTCGACGCAGGCCCGCGCCACCAGCCCGCCCATGCTGTGGGCGACGATCGCGATGGGCTGGGCGCCGAGCGCGCGCAGCCGTCCGGCGAGGCCCGCGGCGGCCTCGTCGACGGGGCCGTCGTCGGGATGGCGGAACGTGGCCACCTGGCAGGCATGCGGCGGTGACGTGAGGAACGCGTGCAGCGGGGCCAGCGCGTCGGGGCTGCTGTCGAGGCCGTGCACCAGCACCACCAGCGGGCGGGCGGGGTCCAGGGCCGCGGGCAGGTCCAGCGTGCAGGCGGCGCGGCCGGCATCGACGCCGCCGAGGCGGCCGGCCAGCACCGCCAGCCGCTGCCGCAGTCGGCGCCGCACCTCGCGGGTGCGTTCGCGGTCGATGGTGACCTTCAGCGTGGCGCGCTCGAGGTCGCGTTCGAACTGGGCGGTGCGCAGCAGCAGCAGGCGGGCGGAGAACAGGATGGCTGCGCCCTCGGGGCCGCGCAGGTCCACTTCGGTCGCCGGCAGCGGCAGGGCGTCGGGGTCGAGTTCGTAGGCCTCGAGCAGGGCGCGCAGCAGCAGGCCGGTGTCGAGCCGGCCGGTGCGCAGCGGCACGGTGAAGGTGCGCTCGGCGGCCGCCGCGGGCGCCGGCGTGGGGGCGGCGTCCTGTGCCGGTGCGGGCGCGGGTGCGAGGCCCATGGCCAGCGGCAGGATCGCCAGGAGGACGCGCATGGGCCCGAGCATAGCCCGCGGCGTCGCGGGGCGGTTTCGCCCGGAGTGCGGGCTCTCAGGGCAGCGGGAACTGCTGGCAGAGTTCCTGCACGACCGGCCGGAACGATTCCGGCGGCTTGCCCTGCACGAGGCCGTCGATCACGTCCGCCAGCACGGTCATCTGCGCCACGCCCATGCCGCGGGTGGTGACGGCCGGCGTGCCGAGGCGGAGACCGGACGTGATCATCGGCGAGCGCTGGTCGCCGGGGACGGCGTTCTTGTTGACGGCGAGGCCGGCCTGCAGGGCGCGTTCCTCGACCTGGGCGCCGGTGACCTCCTGCGGCGCGCCGCGCAGGTCGACCAGGACGATGTGGCTGTCGGTGCCGCCGGTGACGATGCGGAGCCCGCGCTGCTGGAGCTCGCGGGCCAGCGCCGCCGCGTTCTGCCGGACGCGCTGGGCGTAGTCGCGGAAGGCCGGCTGCAGGGCCTCGCCGAAGGCGACGGCCTTGGCGGCGATCTGGTGCATGAGCGGGCCGCCCTGGCCGCCGGGGAAGACCGAGGAATGGATCTTCCTGGCCAGTTCCTGGCGCGCCAGGATCAGGCCGCCGCGCGGGCCGCGCAGGGTCTTGTGGGTGGTCATGGTGACCACGTCGGCGTGCGGCAGGGCCGATTCCATGGCGCCGCCGGCGATCAGGCCCGCCGGGTGGGCGATGTCGGCCATCAGCACGGCGCCGGCGTCGTGGGCGATCTGGGCGAAGGCGCGGTAGTCGATGGCGCGCGGGTAGGAACTGCCGCCGGCGATGAGGACCTGCGGGCGGACCTTCGCCACCAGATCCCGGACCTCGTCGAGGTCGATCAGGCCGTCGGCGTCGCGGACGCCGTACTGGTGGGCCTCGAAGACCGTGCCGGTGTGGCTCTTGGCGTGGCCGTGGGTGAGGTGGCCGCCGGCCTTGAGGGCCATGCCGACGATGCGGCCGCCGGGGCCGGCCAGCGCCAGCAGGGCCGCCAGGTTGGCGGTGGTGCCCGAGTGGGGCTGCACGTTGGCGTCGTCGGCGCCGGGGAAGAGCTGGAGTGCCCGGGCGCGGGCCACCTCCTCGATGGCATCGGCGATCTCGCAGCCGCCGTAGTAGCGCTTGCCGGGGTAGCCCTCGGCGTACTTGTCGGTGATGCGGCTCTGGCAGGCCTCGCGGACCGCCTGGGAGGAATGGTTCTCCGAGGCGATGAGGGTGAGGGTGGTGGCCTGCCGGCGATCCTCGCGGGCGAGCCAGGCCGCCAATTCGGGGTCTTGGGCAGCCAGGGCCGAGCCGGGAGGACGTTCCGCTGTGGTCACGCTGGCACCTTACGGAGCGGACGCGTGTCCTGCCAGACCGCCAGAGGGCTCGGTTTTTCTGGCCGGGAGCCTACCGCTGCCGGTGGCAGCGTGTTCAATCGCGCCCTTCGCCGCCGGCGACCGCCCGGCTCCCGGGGTACGGGAGCGTGCGCCGCCGCGACGAGCCAGCGGCACCCAGAGACAGGAGCACCCGAGTTGAGCGGACCCCAGAAGGAACTGCGTGGTTGGACGATCCGTGACGGCGCCGAGCTGTACCAGCTGAGCGCCTGGGGTGGCGAGAGCTTCGCGATCGACGATCGCGGCCACCTGATCGTGCAGCCGCACGGCAAGCAGGGGCCGCGGTTCAGCCTGCCGGATCTGGTGGAGGACCTGCGCAGCCGGGGCCTGGAGCTGCCGCTGCTGCTGCGCATCTCCGACATCCTGCAGTTGCGGGTGCAGGCGCTGAGCGGGGCGTTCAAGAAGGCGATCGAAGAGTCGGGCTACAAGGGCCGCTACCGGCCGGTGTTTCCGATCAAGGTCAACCAGCAGCGCGACGTGGTGGAGGAGCTGGTCGAGTTCGGCCGGGACCTGGCGCTGGGGCTGGAGGCCGGCTCCAAGCCCGAGCTGCTGGTCGCGCTGGCGCACATGACCAACCCGGACGGGCTGGTGATCTGCAACGGCTACAAGGACACGCGTTACGTCGAGACGGCGCTGCTGGCGCAGAAGCTGGGCATCCACTGCATCATCGTGGTGGACCGGATCGACGAGCTGGACACGGTGCTGAAGGTGGCGCGCCGGCTGGACATGCGGCCGCACATCGGTCTGCGGGCCAAGCTGGCCAGCCGGGGCGCGGGCAAGTGGGTGGAGTCGGGCGGCGAGAAGTCGAAGTTCGGGCTGACCGCCGCCGTGGTGCAGGTGGTGGACCGGCTGCGCGAGCTGAACATGCTCGACTGCCTGGAGCTGCTGCACTTCCACATCGGCAGCCAGATCACCGCGATCCGCGCCATCAAGGACGCGCTGAAGGAGTCGACCCGCATCTACACCGAGCTGGTGGGGATGGGCGCCGGGCTGCGCTTCATCGACGTCGGCGGCGGCCTGGCGGTGGACTACGACGGCAGCCAGACCAACTTCCACAGCTCGGCCAACTACAGCCTGCAGGAATACGCCAACGACGTGGTGTTCGCGGTGCAGGAGGCGTGCGCCGACAAGGAGATCCCGGTGCCGGACATCATCAGCGAGTCGGGGCGGGCGCTGACCGCGCACCACTCGATCCTGGTGTTCGACGTGCTGGGCGTCTCGAAGGTGGCGGTGGAGGTGCCGAAGGGCGCCGACAAGCACGAGGACGGCACGATCCAGCAGATGTGCCAGATCCTGAAGGACATCAGCCAGAAGAACTTCCAGGAGTGCTACCACGACGCCCTGCAGCTCAAGGAGGAGGCCACCAGCCTGTTCAACCTGGGCTACCTGGATCTGAAGGGCCGCGCCCTGGCCGAGAGCCTGTTCTGGGCGATCTGCGACAAGATCCACGGCATCGTCCAGGCGCTGGACTACGTGCCCGACGAGCTGTCCGGGCTGCAGCGCGCCATGGCCGACACCTACTACTGCAACTTCTCGGTCTTCCAGTCGATCCCGGACCACTGGGCGGTGAAGCAGCTGTTCCCGACCATGCCGATCCACCGGCTCAACGAGCGGCCGGGCCGCAAGGCGATCCTGGTGGACCTCACCTGCGACAGCGACGGCAAGGTCGACAAGTTCATCGACCGGCGCGACGTGAAGAGCGTGCTGGAGGTGCACCAGCCGCAGCCGGGCAAGCCCTACTACCTGGCCATGTTCCTGGTGGGCGCCTACCAGGAGATCCTCGGCGACCTGCACAACCTGTTCGGCGACACCAACGCGATCCACATCTCGATGGACGAGGACCACGGCTACCGCATCGAGCGGGTGATCGAGGGTGACTCGGTGACCGAGGTGCTGAGCTACGTGCAGTACGACAAGCAGGACCTGGTGCGGCGCATCCGCAGCCGGGTCGAGACCGCCGTGCGCCAGGGTTCGATCAACGTCAAGGAGTCGGCGCTGCTGATGCGCCGCTACGAGGAAGGGCTGGCCGGCTACACCTATCTGAGCGAGCCGGAGGAGGCCGCGGCCGACGCCGCACCGGCGACGATCCCGGCCCCCGAGGCCCAGTCCCGTCCGGCGTCGGCGCCGACCCCCAACGCGCCCTCGCCGTCGGCCTCGGCGCAGCCCGCCAAGTAGGAAGCAGGATCCGCCCAGCCCGCTGGGACCACCGCGATGCACGCCGCCGTCTTCGTCGACTTCGACAACCTGTTCGCGTCGATCCAGGCCGTCGCCGAGCGCCTCGGCCTGCGGCCCCGGGAGCTGAGCCTGCAGGCGCTGGAGGCCCTGAAGGTCCGGCTCGAGGCCGAGGGCGCGCCGATGGTGCTCGGCCGCTCCTACGCCGCGTTCGACGTCGGCCCCGGCCTGGAGGTGGCGCACGACCTGGCGCTGCACGGCTTCGATCCCCAGTACGTGCTGGTCAACCACCAGGGCGGCAGTTCGGCCGACGTGCAGCTCACCGTCGACGTCTGCCGCGTGCTCTACCGCCGGCCCGACATCGACACGGTGGTGATCGTCTCGGGCGAGCGCGACTTCATCCCGCTGGCGCGGCAGGTGCTGGAGGAGGGCAAGGGCCTGCGCATGGTGGCGGTGACCGAGAACGCCTGCGGCGACCTCCGCATGCGGGTCGGCGGCGACCGCTTCTGGAACCTGATGGATCTGCTCACCGACGCCGGGCGCGCCGGCGCCGGCGAGGCCGTGGACGCCGCCGAGGCCGCGGCGCCGACCGGGTCGCCGCCCGAGCCCGAGGCGCCGCATGGCGTGGCCGCGGGCGAGGAGACGACCGCGGCCGAGCCGGTGGTGCCGGGCGAACCGGAGCCGCGGCCGGTCCGGTCGGCACGGCCGGGGCGCAGCGCCCGCGTGGTCGGGCGGATCCCGGTCACCTGGGAGCGGGCCGATGTGTCCGAGGCCGAGATGGAGCGCCGGCTCGCCACCTGCCTCGACCTGGTGGTCCGGGCCCGCATCCGCCACGGCTCCCGCGAAGTGTGGCTGTCGCCCTTCCTCAAGGGGCCGATGAGCCAGCACTTCAGCAGCCTGGTCCACCCCGAACGCCGGGCCCTGATCAACGAACTGCGCGCCCGCGGCGCCATCCGGGTCGAGGAGCGCGACAACCTCTACGCCGACCACCCCTACTCGGTGATCGTGCTGCAGGAGGAGCATCCGCTGACCCGCGCCGCCCTCGAACGCACCGCCCAGCGCGCCGACGGCGGCGCCTGAACGTCACCGACGCGGCAGGGCGCCGGCGCGGCGGCCGGGTCAGGCCTTCTTGCGGGGAGCCTTCTTCGGCGCCGCCTTGGTCGCCTTCTTGGCGGTCTTCTTGGTGGCCTTCTTCCCGGACTTCGCCGGGGTCGCTGCGGCCTTGGCCGCGGTCTTCGCCGGCTTGGACGCCGGCTCATCCTTGGCGGCGGCCTGCGGCGGGCTGTCGGTCTTCACCTCGGCCGCGGTCTTCGTCCTGCCTTTCTTCGGCGGCGGCGCGGCATCCGCCGCCGCCCCGGCGGTCACCGCTTCCAGTTCGCCGGACTTGCCCAGCCTGCCGATCACCTTGGGCGGCGTCGGCAGCGGGGCGCTCGGCGGCGCCACCGTGTGGCTGCCGGTCCGCGCGAAGGTGCGGAACAGGTCCATCAGGACCCGGGCCTGCCAGGCGACCCAGGCCTGCACTTCCGCCGCCGTCTTCTCCCGGGTGGTGGCGCGGATGCGGGGTGCCAGCGCGCGCTGCAGCGCCGCGGTGGCCTGCTCGTCGTCCTGCAGCGCCAGCTCGTCGACGCTGTCGTCGTCGAGCAGCGCCCGCGCCAGTTCGGGCAGCGAGTCGGCCCGCGGCAGATCCGGGTGGAACACGCCGGCCGCCAGCACCTGCCCCAGGTCCAGGTGGCGGCGGGTCAGCACCGCGCGGGCGTTGGCCTTGTCACCGGGCAGGTCGTCGAGGAACGCGCGGGCCAGGTCGTAGGCGTCGTGGCCCATGGTCAGGATCACGCCGCCGCTGCGCACGAGGTCCGCCAGGGACTTGATGAAGCCCGGCCGCGGATCCTCGCCATCCACCTGGGTCCAGGCGTTGGTCAGCACGCGGCCGTCGGCCTTGATGGTCTGGCTGGCCCAGGCGTAGGGGATGCGCCGCCAGGGCCGCTGCCCCGGGAAGCTCGGCAGCACGTGCATGGTGCTGCACACCGCCACGCAGTGCACCGGGTAGTCGACCGCCCGCAGTTCCTCGCGCACGAACGGTTCGACCACCGTCTCGCCGGACTGCACGGCCTGGATCGTCCGCCGCTGGCGGAAGGTCAGCTCGGGCTGCAGCGGGTCGAGCTGTTCGATCGTCTCGATTGCCTGGGTCTGCAGCGAGGCCTCCTGGGCCCGCTGCAGGTCAGGCAGCAGCCGCAGCGGCTGGTCCGGTGCGGCCTCGCCGCACTGCTCGAGGAACGGGCAGGCGAAGGGCTGCGTGCACCAGGTCCCCATCGGCAGGTCGAGGGAGCCCTCGTCCTCGATCTGGTTCTGGAAGAAGCCGATCTGCTCCTGCACCCGCGGCAGCGCCTTGCGGACCTTCTCGGTCACGTCGGCGCTGCGGAACAGCTTCTGCACCACGTGGTCGGCGCCGGCCGGCCGCGTGTAGCGCGGCTGCAGGTAGAGCAGGTTGGCCCGCCGCACGGTGTAGCCGGCGCTCTCGGCGGCCAGCACCTGCAGGGCCAGGTCCAGCACGTAGCGCTGCTTGACCTTGGTGCCCGACTTCACCTCGAACAGGTCGATGCTGCCGTCGCCGTTGCGCAGCAGGATGTCGGTTCGCGCCTCGACGGCGTCGCCGCGGAAGGCGGCGCGGAACAGGATCGGCGTCTTCTGTTCCAGCAGCCGCCGGGTCTCGAGCGCGGCGGCCTCCCCCTCGCCCTGCACCTCGACGCCCTTCGGGAAGGCCTGGCAGGCGAGCTGCACCAGCTCCTGCCCGGTCTCGGCCAGCAGGCGCCGTTCGTCGGACAGCTCGACGGGCTCACCCTCGCCGTGGTATTCGAGATAGAGGCGCTTGGCGCACTGCTGACCGGCCTCGAACAACGCCTTGTCGAGCAACGGGGAAACCGGGGTCTTCTTCAATGGATTCGGTCCGATGCGGCGCGGCTGGGCCCCGCGCGCCTCCGGAGTCTAGGCAAACGGCGGCCCCGCCGCAAAACCGCTGCTCAGGCCCGGCGCCGATTGCGGCGGTAGAGCCACAGGAACAACAGGCCCACCACCGCGCCGGCGGCCAGCGGCGTCCACAGCCGGTCCGACAGGGTCGGCTGGCCCCGGGCCCGCCGGGCGAAGGTCAGCGTGCCGAGCCACCGGCGGAACCGGGGCTCCCACCGGGCCCATTCGGCCTCCGGCGCCCGCAGGGAGAGGATCACCTGGCGACCGCCGGTGCCGGCGTAGAGGTCCAGGCTCGCCACCTCGGGTCCGCCATCCGCCGGGACCGTGCGGCGCCGGCACTCGATCGCCGGATGCCGGTCCGGGCCAACCGCCGTGCGCGTCACGCCCAGCACCTCGTGCCGGTCCCCCGACGCATCCCCCGACCGCTGCCATTCGGCCCGGATCCGCCCGGCGACGTCGGCCTCCTCGGGCCACTCCTCGGCCTGCTCCGCCACGCTCAGGTAGACCCCGGTGAAGGTCCCGTCGAGCCAGTCCTGCACCGGCCCCACCCCGTAGTACTGCCTTGGTTCGGTCCGGTGCAGATCCGCCGGCAGCAGCTCCCGCAGCCGCCGCGCCTCGTCCGGCGCCAGCTGCCGCCAGTGCGCCGGCAGCTCCAGGGCGAACGTGCCGTTCAGGTTCTGGAAGCGGGCGGTCGCCGGCTCCTGGCCCGCCACCGCCGAGATGGCGCAGCCGAGCGCCAGCGCGCCCAGCCACCGGATGCATTGCATCCGCGGATCATGCCGGCAGCGGCGCCGCCGTCGCAACGCCGGGCACCGTTTCGGCCGTCCGCGGCGCCAGCGGCAGCGAGAACCAGAACACCGAGCCCTGGCCGTTCTCGCCCTCCCGGTGACCGACCTGGCCGCCCATCCGCTCGGTCAGCATCCGGCACAGGTGCAGGCCGAGCCCCGTGCTCTCGACCTCCCGGCCCTCGCCGCCGCCGCGACCGAAGCGGGTGAACAGGGCGGGCCGCCGCTCCAGCGGCACGCCGAGCCCCTGATCGGCCACCTCGAACACCGCCTGCGTGCCCTGCGCCCGCACCGACAGTTGCACCGTGCTGCCGCGCTCCGAGTACTTCACCGCGTTGCTCAGCAGGTTGAACGCCACCTGCAGGATCCGGCTGCGGTCGCCGGTGACCCGCAGCTCCATCGGCGGCTCGACGATCGTCAGCCCGATGCCCCGGCTCTTCGCCAGCGGCGCCATCACCTGCCGGCTGTCGTTGCACAGGTCCCGGGCCTGCAGCGGCCGCAGGTGCAGGCTGAGCCGGCCCGCCTCCACCGCCGCCAGATCCAGCATGTCGTTGGTCAGGAAGCCGAGATGCTGGGCCGCGCACGCCGCCTGGTCGAGGAACTCGGCCTGCTCCTCGGGGCTGCCCGCGTAGCCGTCGCGCAGCATCTCCACGGCGGCCCGCAGCGCCGACAGCGGCGTCCGCAGTTCGTGCACCGTGTCGGCCATCTGGTCGCGCTGCTCCTTCATGCGCTTGCGCAGATCGACGACGTCCTGTTCGGCGAGCTCCTGCCGGCGGCCGAGCCAGCGGGCGCCCGGCCAGGCGGCCGCCAGCGCACCGCAGCCGGCGGCCGCGGCGGTCAGGGCGTCGCCGCAGCCCAGGCTGGCGGTGACGAATGCCGCGGCGGCAGCGCCGGCGCAGCCCGGTAGAAGCAGGCGAGTGAAGGTAGGCACGGGTGGACCGACTCCGGTGATCCGAGGCGGGGATCGGTCAGGTCGGGGTCGGTCTGAAGGGCCGGCGGGCGCAGCGTCCCGGATCGGGATTGACCGGTGGCCGCATGGGGCGAAGGATCGCCGCCATGGTCGTTCCGCACCGGCGGCTGCTTGCGGCCCTTCTCATCCTCATGGCCGGCTGCGGCGCCGCACCGCGCGCCGAACCCGCCGCCGGCAAGGGCCTCGAACTGGTCGTCCTCGGCATCGCCCAGGATGGCGGCGTGCCGCAGCTCGGCTGCAACCAGGCCTGCTGCGAGGCCGCCCGCCGCAGCGGTCTGCGCCTCGGCCCGGCCAGCCTCGGCGTGATCGACCACGCCACCGGCGGGCTGCTGCTCATCGAGGCCACGCCGGCGGTGGAGGAGCAGGTGGCGCTGCTGCATCGCACCGCCGGCGTCGACGACCGCGGCCGGCGGCCGATCGATGCCCTGCTGCTCACCCACGCCCACATCGGTCACTACCTCGGGCTCGCGCACTTCGGCCGCGAGGCGGCGGCGAGCCGCGGCCTGCCGGTGCACACCGCCCCCCGCATGGCGGCGTTCCTGCGCGGGCAGGCGCCGTGGCGGCAGCTCGTCGAGCTGGGCCAGATCGAAGTGGTGGAACACGGACCCGGTGCCACGTTCGCGCCGCTGCCCGACCTCGCGGTCACCGCCATCCCGGTGCCGCACCGCGACGAGTACTCCGAGACCGTGGCCTTCCGCCTGCGCGGGCCGCGCCGCACCGTCCTGTTCGTCCCCGACGTCGATCGCTGGGACGCGCGACCGGGGCTGCTGGACGAACTGCTGGCGGGCGTCGATGTCGCCTACCTCGACGGCACCTTCTTCGACGGCAGCGAACTGCCGGATCGCAACCTCGCCGAGATCCGCCACCCGTTCGTCACCGACACGATGGCGCGGCTCGCGGCCCTGGCGCGGGCGCGGCCCGGCGCGATCCGCTTCCTGCACCTGAACCACAGCAACCCACTGCTGCGCGAGCCCGCCCTGCGGGCGCGGCTGCTGGCGGAAGGATTCCGCGTCGCGGAAGTGGGCGAGCGGCTCGATCTGTGACGTAACAGTCTGTCAATAAGCGCCTTACGAACAGAGGTTGGCGCCGGAGCCGGCCCTGGGCCACCGCCGCCGGCCTTGAGGCCGGACCGCCGGCGCAGGATCGTGTGCCGCATGCGCACCGCATCCGCCGTGGTCTCCCTGTTCCTGCTGGCGGCGCTGCCGGCCCAGGGCGAGGAGGCCTTCCTGGCATTCCGCAAGGACGCCGACGCGGCGTTCACCGAGGCGAAGAAGACCAACAGGCGGGTCCTGGTCTACCAGGACTGGCCCGGTTGAAGCTCCTGCCAGGTCTTCGAGAGCCGGGCGCTCTTCGATCCCGCCACCGTGGCGATGGTGCAGCAGTTCTTCGTGCCGGTGATCACCGATCCGCCGTGGACGCCGCAGGCCCGCGCGCGGCGCAATGCTGCCCTGTGGGACGAGTCCGAGGCGTGGAAGTCGGGTCCGCGCAGTCCGGAGATCGTGCTGCTGGCGCAACCGGACCGGAAGGCGGCCGCGCGCCTCGACTACTCGGACCTGAAGGAACCCGAGGCGCTGCAGGCGGCGCTGGTGGCGGTGCTGCTGCAGGACGGCGTCGACGTTCCGGCGGGGCTGCAGGCGGAGATCGCGCTGCGGGCGCGGCTGCGGGCCGGGGCGCGCGTGCTGCTGCACGATGCCGGCAAGACGGGCAAGGCCCTGGTCGACGGGATCGGTTCGAGGGAGCTGTGGAGCGGCGCGGATGCGAGCGCTGCGCTGGATCTGCTCGACAAGGACGAGGCGACGGTGCGCGCCGAGGCCAAGGTGCTGGCGCACCGGCTGTTCGGCTGCGGCGAGCGGCTGGCGGCCAAGGACGACCTGCTGGCGGCGTTGGGGAAGGCGATGCGCGGCGACGGCGGCGGCAGCACCGAGGCGTTGTGGGCGCTGCAGGCGTGTCTGCGGGCACGGTTGCGGGCGCTGGTCGGCGACGGCGGCAAGGTGCCCGCGGAGCTGCGCGCGGAACTGCGGGAACTGGGCGTCGCCGTGCCGAAGGCCGCGGGCGGTGAGTCCAAGGCGCCCAGATGACGGCATGGGGCGTCCTGCTGGTGGTGCTGGCCCTCGACGTGCTCGGCATCACCGCGGCGCTCTGGCTCGCCCGGCACGATCGGCTGGCGCAGCAGCTTCAGCGGGCGGGCGACCGGTTCGGTATCTTCGCGGTGGTGCTGCTGCTGGTGCTGCCGCCCCTGTGGCTGCTGCTGCTGGTGGTGTGGTGGACGCGAGGCGTGGCGATCGGCTGGAGCCTGCTGGGGCCGCTGGCGGTGTCGCAGGTGGTGCCGCTCTCAGCGGGCGATTGGGTGGTGGTGGGGGCGGTGACGCTGGCGCTGCTGGCGGCGATGGCGGCGTTCCCGCTGCGGCCGCGCTGGTGGAGCGCGTGCCTGACGTCGGTCGGGTTGACCGTGTGGCTGTTCCTCGGGCTCGTGATCGTCGGCAGTGGCGTGTGAACGTCGCGCCGGAGCAGGTCTAGGCGACGGCCGGCGCGCCGCGCGGCGGCCAGACCGGCGGCAGCGGGCAGCCCCAGGACTCCGCGATGGCGCGGAGCAGCACGCCCTCGTCGGCCTGGACCACGCCGTCGTGACCGACGGCACGGGCGCAGGCCAGCAGGATCTGCCGCCTGGCCAGCGGTGACGCAGCGTCCAGCCGGGTGAGCGCCGCGTCGAGCGCCGCCGGGTCGCACGCGCCGGCCGGAGCCAGCCGCAGCTTGTCGCCGATCGGATCGAGGGCCTGACAGCCTTCCTGGAAGGCGCGCTCGGCGGCGGCCTGGTCGTGCGGATGACCGAAGTGGGCCAGCACCGACAGCACCAGGGCCGTGTCGCCGGCCAGCGCCAGCAGCGGCGTCGCCGGCAGCCGGCGGCGCGCGGCCGCCTCGTCCGGCAGGGGCAGGTGGCGCTCGAGGGTCTTCAGCAGCACCAGTTCCAGCGGCGTGAGGCGCCCGTCGGCCAGCGCCAGCGCGCGCAGGTGCGAACGCAGCGCCTGCCGCTGCTCCGTGGCGAGGCCGCGCAGGGCCGGCACCGCCAGATCGAGGATCACCTGGCGCAGCTCGACCGGCAGCGGCTGCAGCTCGGCGGACAGACGGGCGGTCTCGTGGACGAAGTGCGGCTCGGCGCGCCGTTCGAGCAGGGCGAGCTGGGTGCGGCGGGCCTGCGGCTCGGCGTCGAGCAGCAGCGCGCAGCAGAGCGGCTGCGCCAGGGCGGTGCCGCGACAGGCGGCGTGGATCTCGAGCGGGACCCGGGCCAGCAAGGCCTTGGCGTGGGTCACCTGGATGGCAGACGGCTCGCCGATGGACTGCACGATGGCGGCCGGCAGAAGACCGGCGACCGCCGGGGCGGTGACGCCGGCCGGGCCGATGACGCGGCTCTGGGCGGCGGCGTTGGCGGCGGCAGGGCGATCCTGCTGGGCGGTCAGTTCGCTGCGGAAGCCCGGCAGCACGCGCTCGATGCGTTCGTCGATCGGCGGATGGGTGGCGAGCACCGAGCCGAACCAGGACGCGACGCCGTTGGCGAACAGCATGTGGCTCGCCTCCTCCGCGTGCGCGCTCTGCAGGCGCGAGCCCAGGCCGGCGATGCGGGCCAGCGCCAGGCCGAGGCCACGCGGGTTGCGGGTGTACTGCACGGCGGCGGCGTCGGCGAGGAACTCGCGCTGGCGCGAGACGGCGGCCTTGATGATGCGGGCGCAGAGGACGCCGAGCCAGCCGATGACGATCAGGCCGACGCCCAGGAGGACCAGGGCGGCGGCGCCGCCGTCCTTGCCGCCGCGGCCGCGGATGCGACCGCGGCCGGTCGTCTCGACGACGATGCGGCCGATGGTGGCGATCACCAGGATGCCGAACAGCATGCCCATCAGGCGGATGTTGAGGCGCATGTCGCCGTGCGCGATGTGCGAGAACTCGTGGGCGACGACGCCCTGCAGCTCGTCGCGATCGAGGCGTTCGAGCAGGCCGCGGGTGACGGCGACGGCGGCGTCGGAGGGGCCCCAGCCGGCGGCGAAGGCGTTCATGCCGGCCTCGCGGTCGAGCACGAAGACCTGCGGCACCGGGTTGCCCGAGGCGATGGCCATCTCCTCGACGACGTTGATCAGGGTGCGTTCGCGGAGGTCGTCGGTGGCGGGGTCGACTGGACGGCCGCCGAGCATGGTGGCGACGAAGGCGCCGCCGGCGCGGAGCTGGCGGACCTTGTAGGTGCTGGCGACGAAGACGATGGTGCCGGTGGTGGCGGCGACCGCCAGCAGCACGTCGGGCTGCCAGAGGCCGCTGTCGAAGCGGTCGCGGGCGCCGAACGCCAGCAGGGCCCAGGCCACCAGGAGGTAGATGAGGGTCACCATCGCCAGCAGCGCCACGGCGAACCAGAGGAGGAAGCGGCGCGTGTTGCGCACGGCCTCGGCCTGCCGGCCGAAGAAGTCCATGGTCCTCACGGCAGGGTCTCCAGTTCGAAGGTGGTGAGGCCGCTGCGGCGGGCCAGGAACAGGCCGCCGCCCAGGTTGCTGAAGGACCGGCGCAGGCGATGGCGATACCACTCGCCGCTGCGCAGGTGGACGTCGGTGTCGGTGACCGACAGGTCGGCGTTGCCGCGCACGTCGGCCGCGGTGAGCGCCTCCAGGTAGAGGGCGGTGCCGGTGAGGCGACCCAGGTTGGCGAGGGCCCGGGCGGCGTTGCGGTCGGTGAGGTACTGCATGACTCCCTGGCAGATCACCAGATCGAAGGTGCGGCCAGGCGCGTAGTCCACGACCGAGCCCTGCTCCCAGCCGTGCGCCTGGCAGAGGTAGTCGGAGACCTCGACGCCCCGGTAGCTGGCCTGGGGGAAGTGGCGGCGGCAGACCGGCCGCCAGAAGCCCCGACCGCAGCCCAGATCGAGCACGGAGCGGACCCGGGCGCCGAGGAAGGCCAGGTAGCCGGCGACGAAGCGGCCCAGGCGGGCGGTGTCCTGGGGCCCGGCGACGCGGGTCGTCGGGTCGTCGTAGAAACGGCGGTAGTAGTCGGCGTCGAAGCGGGCCGGTCGGGCCATGGCGGTGGGGGAGTTCGTCCGGGAGCTTGCCGCGTTCCCGGCCCCGTACCTAGAATCTCCGCCCTTTCCCCCCTGCGTTTCCGGCGCGGCTGCCGCGCCCCCACCGGAGTATTTGTGCCGAAGGAAGAAGCCATCGTCCTCGAAGGCACGGTCGTCGAGACCCTTGCCAACACCAAGTTCCGCATCCAGATCGACAGCGGCCACCAGATCCTCGCCCACATCTCGGGCAAGATGCGGCGTCACTACATCCGCATCATCCCGGGTGACCGGGTGACCGTCGAAGTGTCGCCCTACGACCTCACCCGCGGCCGGATCGTCTACCGCGGCTGATGGACGCGCGGGGCGGCCCCGACGCCGGCCGGGCGGCGATGCTCGCCGAGGTGTTGGCCGGGCTGGAACGGCCCGACCGCCTGCTGCCCTGCAAGTACTTCTACGACCAGCACGGCAGCGCCCTGTTCGAGCGGATCTGCGAGCTGCCGGAGTACTACCTGACGCGCACCGAGCTGGCGCTGATGCGGCGGGAGGCGGGCGCGATGGCTGACGCGCTGGGCGAACGGGTGCGGCTGGTGGAGTTCGGCAGCGGCAGCAGCACCAAGACCCGGCTGCTGCTGGATGCGCTGCGGCGGCCCGCGGCCTACGTGCCCGTCGACCTGGCGGCGGACCAGCTCGCCGCGGCCTGCGACGAGCTGCGGGCGCGCTATCCGGGCCTGCCGGTGCAGCCGGTCTGCGCCGACTACTCGGGGCCGTTCGTGCTGCCGGCCGCGCCGGCGGGGGCGGGCGCCACGGTCTGCTACTTCCCGGGTTCGACCATCGGCAACTTCACCGCCGACGAGGCGGCGGCGTTCCTGCGGCGGGTGGCGGCCCTGGTCGGGGCCGGCGGCATGCTGCTGGTGGGCGCCGACCTGCGGAAGGACGTAGGCGTGCTGCTGCCCGCCTACGACGACGGGGAGGGCGTGACGGCGGCGTTCAACCACAACCTGCTGCGGCGGGCCAACGCCGAGCTGGGCGCCGACTTCGTGATCGGCCAGTTCGCGCACCGCGCGATCTGGAACGGCCTCGCCGGGCGGATCGAGATGCAGCTGGTCAGCCGCTGCGCGCAGACCGTGCGGATCGGCGCGCGCGAGTTCCCGTTCCGGCGCGGCGAGATCCTGACCACCGAGTACTCGCACAAGTACACGCTGCCGGGGTTCGCGCAGATCGCCGCGGCCGGCGGCTTCGCGGTGGAACGGGTCTGGACCGACGATCGGCAGTGGTTCAGCGTGCAGCTCCTGCGGGCGCGGGCATGATCGGTGGCCCCGTTGGCATCGGCCGTGCCGGGCCGGTGCCGGCGGGCCTGGACCCGGCCCCCGCCAACTGCCGATCCAGGACGGTCCGCAATCCGTGATCCGATGAACACCGACATCGCCGTCGTCGGCCTCGCCTGCCGCCTGCCCGGAGCCCGCGATCCGGCGGCGCTGTGGCGGCTGCTGCGCGAGGGGCGGGATGCGCGGGTGACGTTCTCCGACGACGAACTGCGGGCGCGGGGCGTGCCGGAGACGCTGCTGCAGGACCCGGCCTACGTGAAGGCCGGCATGCCGTTGCCGGACATCGACCAGTGGGACGCCGGTTTCTTCGGCATGAGTCCGCGCGACGCCGCCCTGATGGATCCGCAGCACCGGGTCTTCCTGGAGGTGGCGTGGGAGGCGCTCGAGCACGGCGGCCATCCGCCGGATCGCTTCGACGGGCGGGTGGGCGTGTTCGCCGGCTGCGGCATGGACACCTACCTGCTGCACAACATCCTGACCAATCCGGACCTGGTGCAGTCGGTGGGGATGTTCCTGATCCGGCACACCGGCAACGACAAGGACTTCCTCGCCACCCGGACCAGCTACCAGTTCGACCTGCGTGGTCCCAGCGTCAACGTGGTCACGGCCTGCTCGACGTCGCTGGTGGCGATCCACCAGGCGGTGCAGAGCCTGCTGGCGGGCGAATGCGACCTGGCACTCGCCGGCGGCGTGACGATCCTGGTGCCGCCGGACGGCCACTGCCGTGCGTTCGATGCGGATGCCCGCGGCACGGTGTTCGGCAACGGTGCGGGCGTGGTGGCCCTGCGGCGACTCGACGACGCGCTGCGCGACGGCGACACGATCCACGCGGTGATCGCGGGCTCGGCGGTCAACAACGACGGCGCCCGCAAGGTCAGCTTCATGGCGCCGAGCGTCGACGGCTACGCCGAGGTGGTGGCCGAGGCGTTGACCATGGCGGACCTGCCGGCGGACGCCCTGCAGTACGTGGAGGCGCACGGCACCGGCACCTCGGTGGGCGACCCGATCGAGATCGAGGCGCTGAGCCAGGCCTTCAAGGTGACGACGCCGAAGCTCGGCTTCTGCGGCATCGGCTCGATCAAGACCAACATCGGTCACCTGGACGCGGCGGCGGGCGTGGCGGGGTTCCTGAAGCTGGTGCTGGCGCTGCGGCACGGCGAGATCCCGGCCAGCCTCAACTTCCGGCGGCCGAACCGCCTGATCGATTTTGCGGCGACGCCGTTCCGCGTGGTGGCGCGGCACGAGCCCTGGCCCGAGACCGGCGGGCGGCCGCGGGCGGGCGGCGTCAGCTCGCTGGGCGTCGGCGGCACCAACTGCCACGTCGTCGTGCGGGAGGCGCCGGCCCTGCCGGCGCCCGCGCCGGCGTATCCGCGCCGCTGCCACCTGCTGCCGCTGTCGGCGCGCTCGGCCGAGGCGCTGCGGCAGGGCTGCCAGGACCTGGCGCGGCACTTCGGCCCGCACGGCGAGGGTGCGGGCCAGGACCTCACCGATGCGGCCTGGACCCTGCAGGTCGGCCGCAAGGAGTTCGCCCACCGCGCCTTCGCGGTGGTGGCGGACGGCGCCGAGGCGGCGACGGCACCGGCCCTGCTCACGCCCGAAGGCCCGGCCCTGGCCCGCCGCGCCCCGGACCGGCCGCCGTCGGTGGTGTTCCTGTTCCCCGGCGGCGGCGCCCAGCATCCGGGCATGGGCAGCGACCTCTACCGGCACGAGCCCGAGTACCGCCGCGCCGCCGACGAGTGCCTCGCCGTGCTGGCGCCGGACGTGCGCGACGAGATCGCGGCGTTGCTGTTCGGGCCCGGGTCGACGCAGCCCGACGAACGGGCCCGCGAGGCCATGCAGCGCACGGCGATCGCCCTGCCGGCCCTGTTCCTCACCGAGTACGCGCTGGCCCGCACCCTCATGGCGTGGGGCGTGCAGCCCGACGCGCTGCTCGGCCACAGCATGGGCGAGTACGTCGCCGCCTGCCTCGCCGGCGTGTTCACCGTCGCCCAGGCCATCCAGGTCGTGCGGCTGCGCGGCGAGCTGCTGGAACGGATCGAGGCCGGCGCCATGGTCAGCGTGCCGCTGTCGGCCCGCGACGTCAGCGGGCTGGCCAACGGCGAGCTGTCGGTGGCGGCCAGCAACGGCCCCAACCTGTGCGCGGTGGCGGGTCCCCTGCCGGCGATCGAACGCTTCGAACGCGAACTGCAGGGCCGCGCGGTGGAGTTCCAGCGGCTGCACATCCAGGTGGCGGCGCACAGCCACCTGCTGGAGCCGGTGCTCGACGAGTTCCGGCAGGGGCTGCGGCGCCTCGCGCTCGGCACGCCGCGGATCCCGTTCGTGTCCAACGTCACCGGCGACTGGATCGATCCGGAACGCGCCGCGTCCGCCGACTACTGGGTCGATCACCTGCGGCACACGGTGCGGTTCCAGGAGGGCGTCGCCACGGTGCTGGCGCAGGCGACGGAGCGCGCCTTCGTCGAGGTCGGACCGGGCCGCGCGCTCACCAGCCTGGTGCGGATGCATCCCGACGCGCAGAAGGCCGCCCTGATCGCGGCGATGCCGCACCCGAAGGACCAGACGCCGAGCGATCGCGTGGCGGTCGACGCGCTGGGCCGCCTGTGGCAGGCCGGGGTGACGCCGGACTGGCGCGCCTTCCAGGGCGGGGCGCGGCGCCGCGTGCCGCTGCCGACCTACCCGTTCCAGCGCCGGCGCCACTGGATCGACCAGGGCCACGCGCTGGTGCACGAGGGCGTGCTGCGCGGCGACGGCGAGGACAGCAACCTGCCGGGCCGCCTGCCGGCCACCGAGTGGTTCCGCGTCCTGACCTGGAAGGCGCAGCCGCTGCCGGGCGACCTGCGGCCCGCCGCGGACCAGCGCTGGCTGGTGGTCGGCGACGGCGCGGGCTTCGGCGCGGCGGTGGCGAAGGCGCTGCGCGAACAGGGCGCCATGGCGCACCACACGCCGGCCGATGCCGACTGGGGCGCGGTCCTCGACGGCCTGCAGCGGGGCTCCGGCCTGCCGACCCGCGTGCTCAACCTGCTGCCGCTGGACGCGCGGGATCCGGCGGCCCTGGTGCGCGCGATGCTGGCCCTGCAGCAGGCGCTCGGCCGCGCCGGCGCCGCCGAACGCTGCGCCACGGTGCTGGTCACCCGCGGCGCCTGCCAGGTGCGCCAGGAGCCGATGGGCGAGCCGGCGCAGGCGGCGGCGGTGGGCTTCGGCCGCGTCGTGCCCCGCGAGTTCCCCGGCGCCCGCTGGCAGAACGTCGACCTCGACGCCGCGGCCCTGGAGCACCCGTCCGCCACCGCGGCGGCGCTGGCGCGTGAAGCGGAGGCGGCCGACGGCGGCCTCGGCGTGGCGTTCCGCACCGGCGTCCGCTTCGTCGGCGAACTCGGCGCGCTGGAACCCACCGTCGAGCCGGTGCCGTTGCGCGAGAACGGCGTCTACCTCATCGTCGGCGGCCTCGGCGGCCTGGGGCTGGCTCTGGCCGAGCACCTCGCCCGCACGCGACGGGCGCGGCTGGTGCTGGTCGGACGACGCGGCCTGCCGGACCGGGCGCACTGGCCGGCCTTCCGGGCCCTGCGCGACGGCGATCCGCTGGCCGAACTGATGACGCGCATCAGCGCCCTCGAGGAACTGGGCGCCACGGTGGCGATCGTGGCGGCGGATGTCGCCACCGACCAGGGCGCCGCAGCAGCGGTGCGCAAGGCCCTCGACCACTTCGGCGTGCTGCACGGGGTCTTCCACCTGGCCGGCGTCATCGACGACGGCCCGATCCAGGTGCGCACGCCGGAGCAGTCGGCGGCGGTGCTGCGGCCCAAGACCGCGGCGGTGCCGGCGCTCGACCGGGCGCTCGCCTCGCTGCCGCTCGACTTCCTGCTGCTGTTCTCGTCGATCTCGGGCCTCGCCGGCATCCCCGGGCAGTGCGACTACGCGGCGGGCAACGCCTTCCTGGATGCCTTCGCGCGGCACCGGCAGGCGCGCGGCCTGCGGACGGTGGCGGTGGACTGGGGCGTGTTCCGCGACGCCGGCATGGCGCTGGGCAACGCCGAACTGCGGCTCCGCCAGCCCGACGCGATCGCCGCCACGCCCCTGCTGGGTCCGGCCCGGGCCGCCGACGGCGGCGTCGAGTTTGCCGCCACCTGGGACCCGCGCCAGCGCTGGCAGCTCGACGAGCACCGGCTGCTGGCCGGCGGTCCGGTGCTGCCGGGCATGGCCTACCTGGAGCTGGCCACCGCTGCGGTGCGCGCCGCCACCGGCATCGGCCCGCTGCTCCTGCGGCAGGTCGAGTTCCGCTCGCCGATGGTGTTCGCCGACGATCGGCCTCGGGAGGTCTTCGTGCAGGTCCGCCGCGCCCGCGACGGGCTGCTGGTGACGATCCGCAGCGCCGCCGCCGGCCAGGGGGCCCACGAGCACGAACGGGTGACGCACGCGCGGATGCTGGCG
>CAZMGG010000009.1:43089-54633 GCA_964565715.1 uncultured candidatus Brocadiaceae bacterium
CCGGCGAGAACCGGCAGTTGCGGCACGTGCGCTTCGGCCCGCGCTGGAGCTGCGTCCGGCAGGTGAGCGCCACCGCCGGCACGGCCCACGCCGAACTGCGGCTGCCGCCCGCGTTCGCCGACGACCTGGCCGGCCATCCGCTGCACCCGGCCCTGCTCGACATGGCGTTCGGCTGCGCGGTGCCGATGCTCGACCAGGGCGGGCAGGACCGCCTGCACGTGCCGGTGGGTTGCGAGGAGGTGCGGGTCCACGGCCGGCTGGCGGCGGCGATGCTGGCCACCGTGCGGCTGCGGCCGCACGCGCCCGGCGACCGCTTCGCCGTCCTCGACGTGGCCCTCTGCGATCCCAGCGGCATCCCGCTCCTGGAGCTGCGCGGCCTGCAGCTCTACGGCGTGCGCGGCGGCCTCGCCCTGGACAACGCCGAGCCCGCGGCCACCGCCGAGCCGCCGGTGCCGCCGCCGCCGCCCCGCCCGCGGGTCCTGGCGCTGCTGCCCCGCGGGCTGGCGCCCGCCGAGGGCATGGAGGCCATCGAACGGGCGCTGGCCTGCGGCCAGCCCCAGGTCGTCGTCTCCTCGGTCGACGTCGAGCGCACCGCCGCCTGGTTGTCGCTGCCGCCCGACGGCCCGCGGCGCGCCGCGGCCGGCGCGTCGGCCGCCGCCGAGAACGCCGACGCGTCTACCGGCGACCAGCCGCGCGACGACATCGAGAAGGCCCTGGCCCTCTGCTTCGAGGAACTGCTCGGCGTCGTCCGGCCGGGCATCGACCTCGACTTCTTCGAACTCGGCGGCCATTCCCTGCTGGCCGTGCGCCTGTTCGCCCGCATCCAGCGCGAGCACGCCCTCGACCTGGAGATCGCCACGCTGCTGCGGGCACCGACCATCCGCAAGCTGGCCGTCGAACTGCGCGAGCGGCTCGGCCTGCCGGAGCCGGGCAGCGAGCCGGTCCGCTCGGTGAGCGCCCGCCGCGGCCAGCACCTGGTGCCGATCCAGACCCGGGGTGATCGGCCGATCCTCTTCCTGGCCCACGGTGCTGGCGGCAACGTGCTCGGCTTCCGCGAGCTGTCGCACTACCTCGGCGCGGACCAGCCCGTCTACGGCCTGCAGGCCCGCGGCGTCGACGGCCGCTCGGCGCCGCACGAGACCGTCCCCGACATGGCTCGCGACTACCTGGCCGAGATCCGCGAGGTGCAGCCGCACGGGCCCTACTTCCTCGGCGGCTACTCCGGCGGCGGCTGCATCGCCTACGAGATGGCGCGCCAGCTCCGTGCGATCGGCGAGCAGGTCGCCTTCGTCGGCATGATCGACACGCCCTCCCCGCACCAGGCCGAGCGCAGCAAGGTCGAACGCGGCTTCATCCACCTCCGCCGCCTGGTACGCAACGGCCCGCTCTATCCCTGGCGCATCCTCAAGATGAAGCTGGGCCAGCGCGCCGCCTACAAGGAGTCGCAGGCCCTTCGCGCCCGCGGCGAGACCCTGCCCCAGGACCTCCGCGGCCACGAGATGCAGAACGCCTTCGACCGCGCCTTCTTCCGCTACCAGGTCGAGCCGTACGACGGCGAGGTGGTCCTGTTCCGCGCCGAGCACGAGCCCGGCACGCGCTACCGGCGCGACCGCAGGCTCGGCTGGGGCGACGCCGCCCGCGGCGGCATGGTGGTGGTGGACTGCCCGGGCGACCACATGAGCATGTGCGTCGAGCCCAACGTGCAGGTGCTGTGCGCCCGCTACCGCCAGCAGCTCGACCGGGCCATCGCGGCTCGTAAGACGTAACATATTATCAAATAATCAGTTACGATATCGCCGGCCATCCCTGGCGCAGGCAGCGCGCGTGCGTCTCCGGATCCAGGTTGGCGCCGCAGACGATCAGCCCGGTCCGCTTGCCGCGCAGCTCCTCGCGCAGCGGCCCCAGCACAGCGGCGGTGGCGGCGGCGCCGGCCGGCTCCACCGCCAGCTTCGCCTCGGCGAACAGCCACGCCATCGCCTCGCAGAGCTGCTGGTCGGTGACCTTCGCCAGCGCATCGACGTGCCGCCGGCACAGCGCGAACGAGTAGGGCAGCGCGTACGGCGCGCCGAGGCTGTCGGCGATGGTGGTGACCTTGTCGATCCGCTGCGGCGAGCCCTGCGCGAAGCTGCGGTGCATGCTGTCGGCGCCGTCCGGCTCGACGCCGTACACGCGGCACGACGGCAGCGCCTGCTTCACCGCCGCGGCGACGCCGGCGCACAGGCCGCCGCCGCCGATCGGCACGATCACGGCGTCGAGGGTAGAGGCCTGCTGGCACAGCTCCAGGCCCAGCGTGGCGGTGCCGAGCGCCGTCAGCGGCCCTTCGAAGGGATGCACGAAGTAGCGGCCCTCGTCCCGCTGCAGCCGTTCAGCCTCGGCGAAGGCCTGGTGCACGTCGGGCAGCAGCACCACCTCGGTGCCGAGCGCGCGGCAGGCGGCGACCCGGGCCGGATTGGCGGTGGCCGGCATCGCCACCTTGGCGGTGGTGCCGACGATCCGCGCCGCCCAGCCCACCGCGATGGCGTGATTGCCCGCCGACACGGCGGTGACGCCGCGCCGCCTTTGCGCCTCGTCGAGCGAGCGCATGACGCACAGCGCGCCGCGGGCCTTGAACGAGCCGGTGTGCTGGAAGATCTCGAGCTTCAGCAGCAGCGTGGCGTCGGCGGGCCCGCGGGCGCGGATGCGCTCGCCCTGCCATTCCCACAGCGGCGTCGTGCGGACGGCCTCGCCGAGCTGCTGGCGGGCCTGCTGGATCTGCGGGAGCGTCGGCGAAGGGTGTTCGGTCATGGCGGCGCGGCACGGCCAGGGGACCGTCGTCCGCTCACTGCTGCCAGCGTCGCTGGGCAGCGCGGCGGTCCTCGGCGCTGGCGTCGGGATCGTAGCCGCGGCTCTCGCCGAACCGCTCCTGCAACGCCGCGATAGCCTGGGCACGCGCCGGCCGGCTGTCGCTGAGCAGCGCGTTGACCAGGTCGGCCCGCGCCAGCGTGTAGCCGAGGATCAGCCGCGTCCGCGCGATCTGCGCCAGCAGCAGGTCGCGGTCGACGCTGGCCGGCAGCTGGCCCGCCGCGTGCAGCGACAGCACCCGGTCCTGGAAGCGCTCCAAGGCCGGCAGGCAGTCGGCGTCGCCGCAACTCGCCAGCGCCATGTTGGCGTAGGCCGCCACGCCGACCACCGGATCCTTCAGCGCCGCCATCAGGAACGGCGCCGCGTTCTTCTCGCCCATCCGGCCGAGCGCCGTGCAGATCGACGCGCGCTTGGCGGCGAAGCCGGCGGGGAACTTCAGGCCCTTCAGCAGGGCCGGCAGCGCGTCGCTGCCCATGTCGACCAGTTCCTGGATCGCCTTCTCGTCGTCCTCGGCGGCCGGGATCACGCCCGCACCGCCGCCCATCGCCGACACGACGTGGAAGGCGTGGTCGTCGACGCCGGGCTCCGGCCGGTAGGGCCGGCGCAGCACGTGCACGCCGCCGTTCTGCGCCCACCACGAGGTCAGCGCGGCGATCGCCGCCAGCCGCTCGGTCTCCGCCAGCGCCGGCTCGTAGCCCTTGTGAAGGCCGGTGACGCCGAAGAACAGCTCGAAGGCGCGCTCGCGCAGCAGCAGGTCCGGGTGGTCGAGCTGCCGCAGCAGCTCCGGGATGCCGTTGGTGCTGCCCAGCTCGGCCAGCGCCGCCGCCAGGTCGGCGCGGGTCTCGGCGAAGCTGGCCTGCTCCATCGCCGCGGTGATCGCCGGCACCGCCTCGCGGTCGCCCAGCACCGCCAGCGCCCGGCCGGCGGCGGCCACCACGTCGGCATCGATGTCCTGCAGCAGCGCGCGCAGGGCCGGGGCCTGCTCGGTGGCGCCGAGCCGCCGCAGCAGGTCGGCGGTCGAGCGCCGGTCGAGGGCGTTGCTCATGCCGAGACCGGCGGCCACCTCGGTCACCAGGACTGCCTTGTCGGCGGGCACCGGCAGCGTCTCCAGCAGCATGCGCGCGTGCATGCGCACGTAGAGCTGCTCGTGCCGCAGCGCCGCCCGCACCGCCGGCACCGCCGGAGCGCCGATCCTGCGCAGCACAGCCATGGCCTGGTTGAAGGTCTTGTTGTCCCACGAGCCCAGCGCCTCGATCAGCGCCGGCACCGCCGGCAGGCCGATCTTCACCAGCCGGCCCTGGGCCAGCCGGTTGGCCTCCGCCAGCGGGAACTGGAACAGCTCGATCAGCCGGGCGATGTCGTCGGGCGTGCTGCCTTCGGGCACCGTGATCTCGGTCTTGCCGATCGGCGGCCGCGCGAAGTCCACCAGGTCGGCGACGCTGGCGTCGCGGATCGAGATGCCCTCGGGCACGACGATGCGGACCTCGGGATCGCCGGTGACCGGCTTGTCGGACGGCGTGATGCCGTCGAACGACAGCCGCCGCAGTTCCAGCCGCCGCGCCAGTTCCGGATGGTGGTCCTCGATCGGGAAGTAGTGCTTGAAGTGCAGTTCGCAGTCCACCGTGCCGCCGGCCACGGTCAGCGGCACGCGGTGCTCGCGGCTCTCGCCGCTGGGGATCTGCGTGTTGACCAGCAGGTGCAGGCCGTAGGGCCGCTTGTACGGGTCGCGGAACACCACCCGCGAGCGCGCCACTTCCTTGCCGTCGAGGTCGCGCACCACCACCAGCGACTCCACCGAACGCTGCTTCAGCTCGGTGGGGAAGTTGTGGCCGGCGCCCTCGTTGGCGATGGTCACCACCACCTCGTTGCCGTCGATCCGCGCCTCGTAGGCGTAGGCCTTGCGCAGCTGGCTCTCGGAGCGCGCGCCGGGGAACACGTGGCTGCGCACGCGCCGCACCGGACCGCCGGTGGCGACGGGCCGTTCGATCAGTTCCATGTGGCAGCTCATGCACGTCTTGCCGGCCAGCTTGCCGTTCGGCGCCACCTCCCACTGGTATGGCGTGCCGTGGTTGCGGTGGCAGGTGGCGCAGGCCTCCACGGTGCCGACGCGCGGATCGAAGCCCTCCTTGCAGTCGGGGCCGCCGACGAACCGGCTGTAGTCGACGCCCTCCCGCCAGTGGCAGGTCATGCAGGTGTTGCCCTCGACGAGATTGTGGTAGCGCCGCTGCGGATTGAGGCCGATGCCGGTCTCGAAGATCGGCCGCGGCGTGTGGCAGCGGATGCAGTCGCCGTGGTCGAAGTTGCCCGTCGCCAGCCGCACCTCGGGATCGGTGAAGGCGCGGCCGTGGGTGTTCATCGCGTGCTCGGCGTGCTGCGCCGGATGGCATTTGCCGCAGAATGCCGAGGTCTGCACCAGGTCGTGGCGGGCGCGGCTGCCGAGCGGCGGCTCACCGGGCATGGTCACGTCGATCGAGCCGGGCGCCCGGGCCTGGCTGCCGGCACCGGTGGCGCAGGAGGTGACGATGGTGAGCGCGGCGAGGACGGCCGCGGCGACGAGCAGGAGCAGGGTCTTGGACATCGGGATCGGGAGGGGCGACGGGTCGCGCGCGCGGGCGCGCGGCGGAGCAAGCGGCGGGCCGGACGTGGCTGGCCGGGCCATTGTTGGCGCGCGGCCCCGCCGGTGCATGCAAAACCGCCTGGCTGTTACGCCGGCGTGACGGGAAGCGGCGGACGGCTGGCTGGCTACGCGCCGAACTGGCGCAGGTGGTGGTCCAGGTGCTTCCACTGCAGGGTCTGCCACTCCTCGGCCTGGAGCCGGCCGAAGAACGGGTGCGGCTCGCGGGTCAGGCCAGCCGGGCCGGCCTCGCCGAAGGCCTGCACCAGCGCCAGCAGGGCGGCCTTCTCCCGCGCGAAGTCGCGCTCGTCGGCCACGACGAACTCCGGCGCGGTCGGCAGGTTCTGGCGCATCGGCCCCGGCTTCATCAGCATGCGCTTCGCCATCCGCCCGAACAGCAGGCCCATCAGGTTGCGCCGCAGGCGCAGTTCGCCGGTGGCCACCCGCAGCGGCTGCTGGCAGTGCGCCAGCATCTGCCCCGCGGTCATCTTGCCCCAGCGCCGCGCGGCGTCCGGTTGCAGGGAGTCGATGCGCGCCAGCATCGACCGGCGGCCTTCGGGATCGAACAACGACTCTTGCATGGGTCGGCTCCCGCGTCACTACCAGCGGTGGAAGGCCGGATGGCCCTCCTTCACCGCGACGAACAGGCCCTCGCAGGTGGCGCACACCTTGCCGCCCGCCTCCAGCGTCCCCGCCACCCTGGCGCGGTCGGGCCCGGATTCGACCACCCTCGCCTTCAGCAGCACCGGCGCGTCGGTGGGCGTCGGCCGCCGCAGCTTGACCGTGTACTCGGCGGTCACGGTGCACGGCGGCGAACCGGCGCCCGCCTGCCGCATGAGGTGCCAGGCCGCGGTCCAGTTCAGGTGGCAGTCGAGCAGCGTGCCGACGATGCCGCCGTTCAGGACGCCGGGGAACGCCTCGTGCATGGTCTTCGGCTGCCAGGTGCACACCACCTCCTCGCCCTGCACGATGCTCTTCAGCCGCAGGCCGTCGGGGTTGGCGGGACCGCAGCCGAAGCAGGCGTTGTGGGGGGCGTAGCGGTCCTGGAGGCTCTGGCTCATGGCCGCACGATAGGCTCCGGCCGCCCGCGGGGAAACGACGGCGACGCGATGGCCCGGAGCGGTCATGATGCGCCGCCATGACCACCTCGCGCCGTCGCTTCCTGCAGGGTGCCGCCGCCACCGCCGCCGCCCTGTCGCTGCCCGCCTGCCAGGGCCTGCCCCGCGCCGCACGCATCGCCGGCAAGGCCCGGCTCGGCGTGATCGGCGTCGGCGGCCGCGGCGGCGACAACCTCAACGGCACGGCCCAGGAGGACATCGTCGCGCTCTGCGACGTCGACCAGGCCATCCTCGCCCGCACCGCCGAACGCTTCCCGCGGGCGCGAACCTTCGCCGACTTCCGCGAACTGCTGCAGCTACCCGACCTCGACGGCGTCGTCGTCAGCACGCCCGACCACACCCACTTCCTGCCGGCGGCGCTGGCCCTGCAGCGCGGCCTGCACGTCTACTGCGAGAAGCCGCTCTGCCACACCGTCGCCGAGGTCCGCGAGCTGCGCCGCCTCGCCGCCGCCACCGGGGCGGTCACCCAGATGGGCACGCAGATCCACTCGCTGCCCAACTACCGCCGCGTCGTCGAACGGGTGCGCCAGGGCGTGCTCGGCCCGATCACCGAGGTCCACGTCTTCGTCAATGGCACCCAATGGGCCGGTCGCGGCCGTCCCTCCGGCGGCAACCTGCCGCCGACGCTCGACTGGCAACTCTGGCTCGGGCCCGCGCCGGAACGGCCCTACGCCGACGGCTACCACCCGGCCGGCTGGCGCCGCTACTGGGACTTCGGCGGCGGCACCATGGCCGACATGGCGTGCCACTTCACCGATCTGGCCTTCTGGGCGCTCGACCTGGACGCGCCCACCGAGGTGCAGGCCGACGGGCCCGATCCCGACTCGGAGGCGGCGCCGCCGGGCCTGCGCGTGCGCTACGCGTTCCCGGCCCGCGGCGAACGCCCGGCCCTGGCTCTCACCTGGTACGACGGCAACCATCGGCCGCCGGACGAGGTGCTGAAGGCGCGCGGACTCGACGGCTGGAAGAACGGCGTGCTCTTCGTCGGCCGCGACGGCTGGCTCTGTTCGGACTACACGCGGCACGTGATCGGCCCGGACGCCGTGGCTGCCACGGCGCCGCCGCCGGAGTCGATCGCGGCCTCGCCGGGCCACTACGCCGAGTGGCTCGATGCCATGCGCGGCGGGCCGGCGCCGCTCTGCGCCTTCGACTACTCGGGGCCGCTCACCGAGGCGGTGCTGCTCGGCGTCGCCAGCCACCGCGCCGGCAACGTCAAGACGAGCTGGGACGGCTCGGCCATGCGCGCCGGGCATCCCGACGTGCAGGCGCTGCTGCACAAGACCGTGCGGCCGGGCTGGGAGGCGTAGCCCTCAGCGGTCCAGCGCAGCCCGCATCGCCGCCACGATGGTGCCGTCGGTGCGGCGCTGTTCGCGGCCCGCGGGCGGCAGCGCGATGCCCATCGCCACCGCCGGCCGCTGGAACGTCATGCCGCCGGCTGCCCACGCGGTGGCCGAGAGATGCACTTCGCGCACGCCGGTGGTCTGGACCAGCGTCCTCACGTGGTCGGGGCGCACGCCACCACCGGCCATCACGACGATGCGGTCCCCGGCGCGGGCGACGAGCTGCTGCAGGAGCGGCGCGCCGGCGAGGGCGGTGGGCTGCTGGCCCGAGGTGAGGACGCGCCCGACGCCGAGCGCGATCAGGGTGTCGAGGGCCGCCAGGGGGTCCGGGGTGAGGTCGAAGGCGCGGTGGAAGGTGAACGCGGCGTCGCCGCAGGCCTCGCGGATGCGCGCGGTGCGGTCGCGGTCGATAGTTCCGTCGGGGTGGAGCGCGCCGGCGACGATGCCGGCGGCGCCGCCGGCGATGGCCGCGCGCACGTCGGCCAGCAGGGCGGTGAACTCGTCGTCGTCGTACAGGAAGTCGCCGCCGCGCGGCCGCGCCATCACCATCACCGGCAGCGGGGTGACGGCCAGCGTCTGGTGGAGCAGGCCGGGGCCAGGCGTGAGGCCGCCCTCCAGCAGGCCGGCGCACAGTTCGAGCCGGTCGGCGCCGTGCCCGGTGGCGAGGCGGGCGCCGGCCGGCGAATCGATCACGACCTCCAAGGACACGCGGCTTTGGGCTGTGGCGGACACGGCATAGGATCGTGGCATGCGGGCCCAATTCCTGCACCTGTCGGGTCCGCGCCGCGGGCGGACCGAGACCTTCGATGGTCCGCTCACGGTGATCGGCAGCGCCGCCGAGGCCGACCTGTTCCTGCCCGACCCCGCCATCGCCGTCCGCCACGCCGCGGTGCGCTGGGAGGAGCCCAACTGCGCGTTCCGGCTGATCGCCGGCGATGGCCCGGTGTTCGTCAACCGCCAGCAGGTGCGCGAGGTGATCCTGGAGAGCGGCGACGAGATCGAATTCGGCACAGGCGGGCCGAAGGCGCGGTTCTCGATCTACGTGCCGCCGGGCCGGGTCTGCAAGCCGGTGCGGCGGATGCTGCGGGACGCCGACGCCGTGAAGCGGAGCAGCGGCCACCTGGCCGGCGCCTCGACCCTGGTGCGGGACCTGCTGACCCAGGCCACGCCGCAGCTCAAGGTCGGCTTCCCGGTGCTGGTGCTGCTGGTGGCGCTGCCGCTGGCGTGGCTGGCGGGGTGGCTCGGCGGCCGCGGCAGCGAGCAGCGGCGGCTCACCGCCGACGCGGTGACCCAGCAAGAGCTGGAACGGCTGCGCTCTGAACTGGCGGCGCAGCAGGCGGCGATGGCCGCACTGGTGGCGCAGGGGCAGGTGCTGGAACGGATCGCGCGGGACTACGGGCCGGGCGTGTGCCTGATCCACGGCGTGTTCGGCTACCAGAAGGCGAGCGGCGAGTGGTACGAGGACTCGCCGGGCACGCGGGTCGAGCTGGAGTACACCGGTTCCGGCTTCCTGGCGACGCGGGATGGCCGCGTGCTCACCAACCGGCACGTCGCGGCGCCGTGGACCGAGGAGCCGATGACCGAGGTGCTGGAACGGTGGGGCTTCCGGCCGGAGTTCGTGTCGCTGACGGCGACGTTCCCGGGCCGCGCGCCGGTGGCGGTCGATCCGGCGACGGTGCGGCTGCGCGGCGACCGCATCGACGTGGCGGTGCTGCGGGTGGCGACCGACGAGAAGGTGCCGGTGCTGCCGCTGCACGGCGACGACCTGTCCGACCTGACGGACCGGCGGGCGATCGTGCTCGGCTACCCGACCGGCATCGGCGTGCTGCTGGCGCGGGCCGACGAGGTGCTGGTGGCGGACCTGAAGGCGCGCCGGGCGGGGATGCGCGAGGTGATCGCGGCGCTGGCGGGGGCCGGCGCGATCCAGCCGCTGCTGACCGAGGGGGTGCTGGGGGCGCGGGAGGCGCAGAAGCTGGTCTACGACGCGCCGACCACGCACGGCGGCTCGGGCGGGCCGGTGTTCGGCGGTGACGGCACCGTGATCGGGGTCAACTTCGCGGTGCTGCAGGGTTTTGGCGGCGCCAACTTCGGCGTGCCGATCCGCTACGCGCGCGAGCTGCTGGGGCCCTGACGGGGGCCGATGTGCTGAGGTCGCCCCGGCATGGGGCGTAGAACGCAATCCCTGCTGGGGTCCGGGGTTCCGGAGGTTCCCCCCAACCACGAGGACCTCATGCGGATCGTTCCGATCGTGCTGCTCACGGCTCTCCCCCTGTCGGCCCAGGACCCCACACCGGCGCCGACGCCGGCTCCCCAGGGCCCGGAGATCGTCATCCCCGGCGTGCGCAAGCTGACCGTCAGCGGTCAGTACCGGCTGCGCTACGAGAACCAGATCGACTACGACTTCGACAAGTCGAAGGGCAGCGCCGCCAGCAACGACTTCTTCAGTCAGCGCGTGCGCGTCGGGCTGGGCTTCGAGTTCAGCGACGAGGTGAAGGCCTTCTTCCAGCTGCAGGACGCCCGCGAGTGGGGCGAGGAGGCGTCGACGGTGGACGACATGGCCGACGGGCTCGACCTGCATCAGGGCTACGTCGACATCGGCAGGACGCCGTGGATCGGCGGCAGCACGCGGATCGGCCGGCAGGAGATCAACCTGGGCGATCAGCGGCTGGTCGGCGCGCTGGACTGGCGGACCGGCGGCCGGGCGCTGGACGGCATCCTGCAGAGCTGGGCCTGCTGCGACGACTGCAGCTGGGTGGCCTGGGCGGTGCAGGGCCGCGAGGCGATCAACGCGGTGAACGACGACCTGTGGTTCGGCGGCGTGCAGTGGAACCGCAAGCTGGGCGCGGTGCAGGGCGAGTTCTACCTGATGTACCTGCACGACGACGGCACGGCGCCGGGGCTGAGCCACAACCGCTTCACGCTGGGCACGCGGCCGGTGTGGACCGATGGGCCGTGGGAGGCGGGCATGGAACTCGCCACCCAGTTCGGCGAGCAGGCCGGCGCCGACATCCCGATCGGCGACGCCTACGCGGCGCACGTGCACGTGAAGCACACGTTCGCCGGCGAGCGCAGGTTCTACGTGATGCCGGCGCTGGACCTGGCGTCCGGCGACGACCCCAACACCGCCGACAACGAGCGCTTCCACAACCTGTTTCCGACGGCGCATGCCCACTGGGGCATGATGGACCTGGCGCAGTGGGAGAACCTGTTCAACCCGTGGGTGCGGGTGGGCGCGCAGTGCTGCGAGCAGACCGACGTGTCGGTCACCTGGCACTACTTCCGGGCGATGGAGGCGGGCGACGCGTTCCGCGGGCCGAACGGCACCCTGTCAGCGGGCAACCCGGCGTTCTCGCGGACGATGGGCAACGAGATCGACCTGCTGCTGACCCGCAAGCTGGACATCGCACCGGCGGTGAAGGCGGCGCTGCAGCTCGGCTATGGCGTGTTCCTGCCCGGCGCCGGCGTCCGCGACGCCAACGGCACCGATGACGTCGCGCACTTCGTCTACGTGCAGTTCGACGTGAAGTTCTGACCGTACAGGCCGCGGGCCCCCCCGGGGGGGGGCCCCGGCGCAGCGGTTGGGTCCGGGCGCGGCGACATTGGCGTGGGCGTTGGGGGCCGCGAATGACAG
>CAZMGG010000009.1:54643-80966 GCA_964565715.1 uncultured candidatus Brocadiaceae bacterium
GCCGGCGCGCTCTGTGTCAGTGTTCTGTTCTCTTTTATGTTCGCACCTCCCGGGCGGGGGGCCCCGCGGGGGGGCCCCCGCGGCTCTGCGGATCGGTCCTGGCGCGGCTACTTGGCCTTGGCCTTGTCGAGCAGCTTCTGCCAGCTCTCCTTGGCCCGGGCGTAGCGCGGGTTGTCGCCGGCGGCCTTCATCAGCTCGTCGTAGGACAGCTGGCCCAGCTCACCGTCGACGGTGTTGGCGGCGTGGGTGAGGGTGAGCTGCCAGAACATCGGCGCCTGGTCGGAGCTCGGCCGGCGGCCGGCCTTGGCGATGGCGGCGACCTGCTCGGCGGCCTTGTCCGGGCCGAGCTGGCGGATCTGGCCGGCGATGGCGCGGACCTCGGCGTCGGTCAGGCTCTGGTCGACCTTGGCCTTCTCCTCGTTGGTCCAGTTCTTGATCGCGGCGGCGCGCTCCTTGATCGCGTCGGCGTCGAGCTGGCCGAGGTCGATCTCGGCGAGCAGCAGCTTCTTCTGCACCTTCTCGTCGGCGCCGCCGCGGGCCGCCAGCGCCTTCAGGTCGGTGACCACCGCCACCGCCTTCTGCGACTTGACGAAGCCGTCGACCGAGCGCTCGCCCTGCTTGGCGATCACGTTGCCGTCGGCGTCCATCCAGGCCAGCGAGGGGAAGCCGGTGAAGCCCTTCTCCTGCAGCAGGGTGCCGTACTTCTCGCCCTCGACCCGCGACGTGTTGTGCAGGAAGAGGACCACGCTCTTGGCGAAGCCGGGGAACTTGTCGTCGGAGAGCGCACCGCTCTCCAGGGCATCGCAGGGGGGTCAACCGGCGTAGGAGCGGGTGAAGTAGGCGAAGATCGGCTTGCCTTCCTTCTTGGCCGTCGCCCGGGCCTCGTCGTAGTCGGTGATCCAGGGGGCCTTCTTGAAGACGGGCTTGGCGAGCTTCTCCTCGCGCTGCTTGACGAGCTCTTCCTGGCTCTTCTGGCCACGCTGCGCCGGCGCGACGCCGGCCAGCAGGGCGGCCACGAGGCCCAGGGTGAGGGAGAGGGGGATTCTCATGGGGTTTCCTTCGGTGGTTGGGGAAGGCGCGATGATACGGGGCGCTGCCGGGGCCCGTTAGTTCGGCCTCACCGGAATGGCTGGATCAGCCGCCGATCACCACGTCGGTCAGGTCCGCCACCGGCAGGCCGCCGGGGTCGCGGATGTCGCCGCGGCGGACCACCAGGTCGCGGCCCTGGGCCCGGGCGGCCCGCGTGACCGCCTCCTTGATGCGGTGGTCCATCTCGCCGAGCAGGATGCCATGGCGGGCGGATCCCTGGCGCACGCCATCCTGCTGGATGGTGCGCCACTCGGGGGTGGCGTCGCGGACCCGGCCCAGGTCGATGACCGCCGGCCGGGTGCTGGTGTAGGCGTTGCCGAAGTAGATCACCGCGTCGGGCGCGAGCTGCACCAGGCCGCCGCCGCGGGGCGACAGGCCGGCTTCGGGGGTGGCGGTGCAGCCGGTGAGGCCGGCGGTGAGGCCGGCGGCGAGGCCGGTGAAGAGGCGGAGCCAGGCGGTGCGAGGGCGCGGCATTGTCGGTCTCCCTTCGGGTGACGTGCGGTCGGCATTGTGACCGGAACGGCGGGGCCGGCGCCAGCGAAGGGCTCAGGAGTCCTTGCGGGTGGCCAGGAACTCGACCAGGTCGCGCACCTGTCGGGGCGAGAGGATGCCGCCCATGGGCGGCATCGCCGATGTCGTGCTGCCGACCCGTTCCTTGATCCGGTCGTTTGGCACTTGCGTGGCCTTGCCGTCGACATCGGTGACCTCGACCACGCCGTCCTGATCCCTGGTGACGATGCCCGCCAGCAGTTCGCCGTTGTGCAGGTGCAGCACCACCGAGGCGTAGCCCTCGGCGATCTCGGCGCTCGGCGCGAGCAGGGACCGCAGCAGCGCGGTGCGGTCGCGCTGGGCGCCGATGCCGTCGAGGCGCGGGCCGGCGCTGCCGCCGCGCCCGCCGATGGAATGGCAGCGCTGGCAGTTGGCGCGCTCGTCCTGGAAGAAGACCTGGCGGCCCTGCTCGGCGTCGCCGCCCTGCAGGCACTGCTGGAACGGCAGCAGCGGGTCGTCGCCGAAGGCGGCGGTGCGGCGCTCGAGGCGTTCGCGCACGGCGTCCTCCTGGCGCTTCTGCGCGGCCTCGAGCAGTTCGAGCTGCACGGCGGCGTCGACCTTGCCGGCGGCGAGGTCGTCGAGGGCCTGGAGCAGCAGGTCGGCGGCGGCGGCGCTGCCGAGGTCGCCGAGTGCGGCGAAGGCGCCGCGCCTCTCCCGGCGGGAGCCGTTCTGCAAGAGGCTCGCCAGCACCGGCACGGCCTTGTCGGGGTTGCGGCGGGCGAAGATGCGCACCGCGGCCTCGCGCAGGCCGCCCGGCGCGTCGGCCGGCAGCGCGTCCACCACGGCGTCCAGTTCCGGCGCGTCGAGCGTGTCGAGGGCCCGCAGCGCGGCCTCGCGGGCGCGAACCGGGCGGCCGGCGTCGCCGACCAGCGTGGCCAGGGCCGCGGCCGCGCCGGCGACGCGCAGTTGGCCCGCCACCGTTGCCGCCTGCTGCGCCACCCCGTGGTCCCGGTCGGCCAACAGCCCGGGCAGGGCCGCCGCCAGGGGCTCGACGACGCGGGCCGGGTCGGGATGGGTCACCGGCCGCCAGTTGCCGTCGATGCGGTCCTGGCCATGCGGTGCGGGCCACTCGCCGAGCATGGCCAGCGCCTCGATCCGCATGGCGCTGCCGCGGCGCGCATCGGTGGCGAAGGCCAGCAGCGCGAGGCCGTGCTCGGGCTGGCCGAGCAGGCGGTTGCCGTGCAGCACGCGGTGGGTGAGCGGGCCGTCCGCGGGCAGGTCGCCGTCGATGAGCGCCGCCAGGGCGGGCAGCGCCGCGTCCACCGGCGCGTCGTGGATGGCGCTTGCCGCCTCGGTGCGGACCAGGAGGTCCGGATCCCGCAGGGCCGACGCCAGTTCGGGATCGGCCAGCCGGCGCAACGCCAGCACCGCGCCGAGCCGCACCGCCACGTCGTCGTCGGCGAGCGCCCGGTGCAGCACCGCGCGGTCGTCGAGGCCGGCCAGCGCCAGCGCGAGTCCGTGCCGCAGCCATGGGTCGCGGTCGCCGCAGTGCCGCAGGGCCGCCAGGATGGCCGGCGTGGCCTTCGCCGCGGCGCCGGGACCGAACTTGCCCAGCGCGATGGCCGCCTGCAGCCGCACCCGCGAGTTGGGGTCGTGCTGCACCAGTTGGACGAGCCGGTCGCGCGCCTCCTGCCAGACGGCGCCGGGGTTCTTGCCCCAGCGCGCGTCGCCGAGCACCCGGGCGCCCTGCGCGCGCACTTCGGCATCGCCGTCGCCGAGCAACGGCACCACCGGGGCGAGGGCCTGCGGATCGGACCGGCCGAGGATGCCGAGGCCCCAGATGCCGTGCAGCCGCGCGCGCTGGCGATCGGGCCCGGCGGCGGCCGCCGCCAGCACGTCCCGCGCGCCCTGGTCGACCAGCGCGAACTGCGCCTTCTGTCGCATGCGGCGATCCTGGTGGTCGAGCAGCGGCAGCAGCTGGTCGGGCCGCAGCCGGCCGAGGTCGCTGGCCAGGTCCTGGGCGAGGGTGCGCAGCCGCAGGTCGTTGCGCTGGCCCGCCGTGCGGACCCGGTAGATGCGGCCCTTGCCGGTCTTGTTCCAGCCGTTCACCCAGTCGGACAGGTAGAGGCTGCCGTCGGGGCCGATGTCGACGTCGGTGCACAGGATGCGCCACACCGGCTGCTCCAGCCGCGCCACCTCGAAGCCCGCGCCCCGCGGCTCGAGCCGGATCGCCCGCAGGCCGCTCGGCGCGGGCGCGCCGCGGAAGTCGCACAGGAAGAAGTGGCCGCGGTAGCGGTCGGGCAGGCCCAGCCCGGTGTCGTAGACCAGACCCGACGGCCCGTCGGCGATGTTGGCGATCGGCGGCACGATCCAGGCGGCCTGGCCGGGGAACGGCGGGTGCCACAGCTTCTCGCGGTTCCAGCGGCCGCGATCGTCGACCCACTGGTGGCCGATGCGCCAGCCGGAGTCGCCGCCTTCCACCACGAACACGAAGCGGGCCTTGTCGCCGCCGTCGCTGTTGTTGTCGCCACTGAACAGGTCGCCGCGGTCGTCGAAGGCCAGTTCCTGCGGGTTGCGCAGGCCGCGGTGGAAGACCTCCAGGTGGCTGCCGTCCAGCTCGCAGCGCAGCACGGCGCCCTCGTGCGGGTGGTCGAGCAGCGCGCCCTCGCGGGTGCGCACGTGGAAGCCGCGGTCGCCGATCGAGAAGTAGAGGCGCCGGTCCGGGCCGATCACCAGCCCGTGCATGTCGTGGCCGATCAGCGACACGTGCACGCCCCAGCCGTCGGACACGGCCTCCTGCTGGTCGGCGCGGCCGTCGCCGTCGGTGTCCCGCAGCCGCCAGAGCTTCGGGATGTTGGTGAACCAGACGTCGCCCTGGTGGAACAGCACGCCGGACGCGATGCCGTCGGCCAGGTCGCGGAACGAGTCGGCGAACACCGTGCTCTGGTCCATCACGCCGTCGCCGTTCCGGTCCTGCAGCAGCCGGATGCGCTCCGGGAAGGCCGCGTAGCCCTCGATCTTGTCGGCGATGTGGCGGCGGTACATCGCCAGCCGGTCCTCGACCGTGCGGCAGGCGAGGTCCTCGTCCTTCCACTGCATGTGGCCGCGGGTGTCGAACACGCCGTCGTTGATGCGGAACGTCTCGGCGACCCAGATGCGGCCGTGCTCGTCGACCTGGAAGGCGACCACGTTGCACAGGTCGGGCTCGGCGGCCACCAGCTCGACCTCGAGGCCGGGCGCGAGCTGGAACGTGCGCATCTGCTGGCTGGCCTCGTCGGAAGCCGCGGCGATGAAGCCCGGCGGCTTGCCGGTGGGCTGCGGCGGCTCATCCTGGGCCGGCAGCAGCGGCAGGGCGGCGAGCAGGACCGGGATCACCAGTTCGGAGCGTGCCATGGGCGGCGCATCCTACGGGCCGACCGCCGGACTCGCGTCACGCGATCGGCAGCGTGCTCCGCGCGCGGCTCAGTTCATCGTGGAGCCGTTGCACCTCACGACAACGCGGATCCACCGGCCCCTCGCCGAGGTCGCCGACGTAGCGACAGGCCGCGTGGTCGGCCGCCGCCGCCTCGTACTCGGCGACCCATGCCTCGCGGAGTGCGATGCGCTCGGGGTGCACCGGCCAGATCCCCGGGCGGGGCCGGATGCCGCGCACGCCCATGCGCCACGGCTTGCCGCTGACCCGGGCGCGGAAGCAGGCCTGCAGCGCGCAGAGGCGGGCGTAGGCCGGATCGCCACCCAGGTCCTGCAGCAGCCGCTGCGTGGCCGGGGCGGTCGGATCGTAGGTGGCGTGCAGGGCCAGCAGCCGCAGCCCGGCCGGCGTCTCGTAGAGGGCGAAGCGGCCGCCGGGCTGCTCGCGGGCGACCCGTTCGACGCGTTCCCGGGCGCGCCGCTGGCTGGCCGACGCCGTGTCGGGCCGGTTCCGCATGCGCTGCCGCAGGGTGATCAGCAACATGGGCAGGACGAGGCACCCGACCAGTGTGCTGCAGCCGAACGCGCCGCGGCCCCCGGCGAACGGCACCACCGCCATCGATGCGCTGGCCGCGGCGGCCAGGGAGACCTCCGACCAGCCGAAGCGCCGCACGACGCGGTTCCGCCCCTGCACCTTGCCGGTGACCCGCGCCTCCGCCCAGTAGTCGGGGATGTGCATCGGCCGAGCCCGACTCTAGTCGCTCCACCGGCGGAACCCGGGCTACGTTTTGACCGGCCCGTGCGCCGGGGCCATGGTTCCTGTTCTCTGTCGGTTCTCCGTGCCCATGCCCACCTCACCGCCTCCTGCTCCCGACCGCGCGGAAGACCTGCGCCACATCGCCGAGGCGCTCGCCAGGGCAGGTGCCGTCCTGCTCAAGCACGCGGCGGGCGCCAAGGACTACGACCTGAAGGGCGGCGGCAGCCCGGTGACCGCCGCCGACCACGAGGTGGATGCGTTGTTGCGCAACCTCCTGCCCCGACCCGGCGACGGCTGGCTGTCGGAGGAGACGGCTGACGGGCCCGACCGGCTGGGGCGGCGGCGGGTGTGGGTGGTGGATCCGCTGGACGGGACGCGGGACTTCCTGGCCGGCCGGCCGGAGTACTCGGCTTCCATCGCCCTGTGCGAGGATGGCGTGCCGGTGCTGGGCGGCATCTGCAACCCGGCTACCGGGGTGACCGTGATCGGCGGGCCGGGATTGGGTGTTCGGGTGACCGGCGATCCGGGGCTCGCCTGGCCGGAGGCCGCGCCGGACGCCCTGCGGGTGCTGGGCAGCCGCAGCGAGTGGAAGCGCGGCGAGTGGACCCGGTTCGAGCAGGCCCGCGCGCTCGCCTTCCTGCCGATCGGCTCGGTCGCCTACAAGCTGGCCCTGGTGGCGGCGGGAGCGGCGGACGCCACCTGGACCCTGCAGCCGAAGAGCGAATGGGATGTGGCGGCGGGCGTGGCCCTGGTGCGCGGCGCCGGCGGCGAGGTCTGGCTGCCCGATGGCGGCGAGGTGGGCTTCAACCGGCCGCAGCCTCGGTTCCGTTGTTTCGCCGGGGCGTCCGGGGCTTGCGCTGGTGCGGTGCGGGCGATGACCACCGGCGTGCCGTTGCCGCCGCCGCGTTACTGACGGGCGTGTGGAACGACCGCGTGTTGCGCATGGGGAAATGTGGATGGCCTGTGAAGAGCCGTCGCGGGCGCTCGCCGATGCGCTTCGACCCTCCGGAACTCAGAGACTTTGTGAAATTGGCTGAGCCACCGCGGCGGCCAATCGCGTAGAGGCGCCGCAACCACGTCCGCCGCCCACCCCCGACCCGGGTCCCTGCGCACCAGTGAAGTCCCTCACCTTCGTCGGCCCCGTTCCTTCCCTGGCCACGCTCTGCCTGCTGGCCGCCATGGTTCCTGCCGTGGCCTCCCTGGGTGGCCTCCGAGCCCAGTCGGTGCTGCTCGAGGTCTCGAACCTCGCCAACAGCGGCCCCGGCAGCTTCCGGTGGGCGCTCGACGAGGCCAACCGGCTGGCGGCCCTGGCCGGCCCGGACCGGCGGCTGGTCATCTCCTTCCGGCCCGAACTGGCGGGCCAGACCCTGACCGGCCAGGGCTCCTATCCGATGCTGTTCGCGCCCTACGTGACGATCCAGGTCGCCGGCGTGCAGCCGCAGGCGGTGGTGCTGGACCTGCCGGAGAGCTTCGTGGCGTCGGGCCGGGACCTGTGGCTGCGTGACCTGCGGTTCCAGCGGCCCGCCGCCCGCGTCGGCTCGGGCGACAACGTGATCCTGGTCGGCTGCCGCAACGCCCGGATCGAGCGTTGCTCCTTCGAGAACGCGCCGATCGCCGGGCTGTGGCTGATCGGCAGCCCCGACGCCCAGCTCATCGAGTCGACCTTCCGCAACGACGTGCCGGGCCGCCTGGGCCAGGGTCTGCTGGTGCAGGACGGTGCGGACCATCTGGTCATCGATGGCTGCGTGTTCGAGGACCTGGCGGGCCGGGGCCTGGCCCTGGCCACGGTCCGCAGCGCCACGATCCGCAACTCGACGTTCCGGCGGGTGGCCGGCGCGATGCTGCTCATGGAGAGCAGCCGCGACCTCGACATCGGGCCGGGCAACCTGATCGAGGACTGCACCTGGACCGGCATCACCGCGGACCTGGTCAGCCCGATCAACCCCGGCAACCCGGCGGAATGGGGCGTGCGGATCCACGGCAACACGATCCGCAACGGTTCGACCAGCGGCATCGTGGTGCGCAACCGGTCGACCCGGGTGCTGCTGGACGACAACAAGCTGTTCGACAACGGCCGCGACGGGCAGGCGCAGGTGCGACTGGTGGGGGTGGAGGGCGCCGACGTGCGCAACAACCAGATCCTGCGCGGTCTCGGCGTCGGTCTCCACATCAGCGGCGGGCGCGACATCGAGGTGCATTCCGGCAACCGGATCGAGGACAACCGAGGCGACGGCGTCGTCGCCAACGGCGGCGGCACGGACATCTGGATCGGGCCCCGCCAGGCAGGCGGCTCCCGCCGCGGCAACCTGATCCGCGGCAACGTCGGGTCGGCGGTGGTGTTCAGCGGCATCCAGCGCGGCAGCGTCACCGGTGGCGCCACCGGCTCCGCCGACCGGACGAAGCTCGAGTGCGGGACAGGCGCCGCCGGTGCCAGCGCCGCGGTCTACGTCCGCGACGGCTCGCGGGACATCGTGATCGGCCCAGGAGTCGATTGCGTGGGCGGCGCGCCGGCGGCGGTCGAACTGGTCGGCGTCGCCGGTGTGCGGGTCGAGGGGATCACCGCGACGGGGTACACCGAGCGGGCCCTCGGCATCTGGTCCTGCGCCGACATCCGTGTGTCGGGCTGCTACCTGGACGGCGATTCGGCGGCCCTGGCCGGCGTCTCGGCGTTCGACTCGACGCCCATCGAGCTGTTCGACAACGAGGTGCGCAAGCATCGCTCGATCGGGTTGAGTTTCCGCGACTGCCGCAGCGTGCTGGTCGGCCCGGGCAACCGCGCGACGCGCAACGGGCAGTGGGGCTTCTTCTTCCAGCGCAACTCGGCGCCGACGGCGTGGGCTTCGGTGCAGAGCTCGACGGCGGTCAACCACGTCGGGGCGGGCACCGGGGCCGGCTTCGCCTTCCTCGGCGTCAGCGGCGAGGTGGTCAATGCCACCAGCGCCGGCAACGACCAGGGCATCGAAGTGGCCCAGGGCGCGGTGGTCAGCGCCGCCAACTCGATCTTCTGGCAGAACCGGACCCACGACCGCAAGTGCGTCAACGGCACCGCTTTCATGTCCCAGTGCACCTACCGGACCAGCGTCGGGACCTGGGGCAGCGGTTTCGGCAACAGCCTGGCGGACCCGCAGCTGGTCGATCTGGCCAACGACGACGTCCATCTGCTGCCGGACTCGCCGGCCATCGACGCCGGCGACGTGCTCCTGGTGAACGTGCCCGCGGCCGATGCCCGCATCACGCAGCGGGTGCTGGGCCGTGGCATCGATCGTGGCTCGGAGGAGGGGGAGCCGCTGATGGGAACCCCGCTGACCCTGCTCGGTTCGGTCATGCGACCCCGCTCGCAGAACGTGTTCACGTTCGAACTGGACGCCGGCGAGGAGTACGGCGGGCACACGCGCTGCCTGCTGGCCGGGTTCTCCGGCACGACGGTCGGGATCCCCTTGCTGGACCGTGCGGTGCTGCCGCTGCGGCCCGACCTGCTGACCTCCTTCTGGTCGAACAGTCCGTTTGCCTATGGCGCCCTGGATGGCAGGGGGCGTGAGATCGCGACGGTGGTCGTCCCGGCCTCGATCACGCCCTACCTCCCGCCGGAGCTGACCTTCGCCTTCACCGTCTTCCCGACGCTGGACTGGGCGAGCAACCCCGTGACCGTGCGGTGGCTGTGATGGTTGCCAGGAATCATGGCGCGGCTTCGGGTTGGCTCCTGGTCCTCGGGGCGGTGCTGGCAGGCACCGGCGCGGCCCTGGCACAGACCCCCATCGCGGTCACCAGCCTCGTGGACGGCCAGCCCGGCTCCCTGCGGGCCGCGTTGACCGCCGCGGCGGGCCAGCCGATCCCGGCCATCGTCGAGCTGCAGGTGGCGGGCGCCTGCGTGCTGAACCCCACCCTCGGCTCGCTGCCGGCGATCCCCGCCGGCGCCATCGTGCGGGCGCCGGGCTTCACGCCAGGGCAGCGCTTCACCATCAACGCGCAGAACTTCACCGTCGGCATCACCGCGCTGCGCGCCACCGGCGCCGGCGCCCGGGTCACCGCGCCACTGACGATCCTGGTCAACACCGGCGCCGGCGTGGTGGTCTCGGCCAACGACGTCCAGTTCGGCGACCTGGAGATCGTCGGCGGGTCGTCCTGGAGCTTCCGCGCCGCCTCGGTGTCGAACCTGGTCGTCGACCGGCTGGTCGTGCGGCAGGGCGGCGTCGGCGTCTCGCTGTGGACCTGCACCAACAGCCGCCTGGGCAACGCCGCGCTCGGCAGGCCGGTCCGCGCCACCCAGTGCCTGGCGCAGCCCTTGCAGATCCAGCGCTGCACCGACCTGACGGTGGAGTGCTTCGAGGTCGAGGACAACGTCGGCACCGTGGTCGTGCCCGGCATCCACATGCAGGACAACACCCGGGTCCGCCTCGGCAGCCCTTTGCGTCGCAGCACGTTGTCCCGCAACTCCGCCGGCGCCAAGCTCGAGCGTTGCGTCGACTGTCGCGTCGCCGACGTCGATATCCTGCAGAGCGGCCAGGTCGGCTTCTGGATCGACGCCGGCTCGGGCAACCAGCTCGCGGCGGCCCTGATCGACTCGCCGGCGCAGATCGGCGTGCAGCTCAGCGGCAACACGGCGGCGCCGCGTGTTGGCCCCGGCGTCACCATCCGCAACGTCGCCGGCAGCTTTGGCGCCGGCGTGGCCATCAACAACTGCTCGGCGCCAGTGCTGCAATCGGTGCACGTCCAGCGCTGCACGCCGGGCGTCAACGCCGGCCAGAACACCGTCAACGCCCTGATCGATGGCTGCCACCTCCAGGACTGCCAGCGCGGCCTGCTGGGCGTCCGGGCGCCGGGCATGAGGGTGCAGAACAGCCGTTTCGAGCACAACTCGGTCCGCGGCGTCGAGCTCGACGCCTGCACCGACATGGTGACCACCGGCAGCGTGTTCGTGAACAACTTCGGTCCGGGTCTCGAGGCGGTCAACGGCAGCCATCGGCTGGTGTTCGGTCCCGGCAACACCGTCGAGGGCAACGGCTTCATCGGCGTGAGCTTCCGCGACAGCAGCGACTGCACGGTGCGCGACAATCCGTCGATCAGCCACAACGCCGGCGTCGGTGTCGAGTCGGCCCGCAGCCGCCGCCTGTCCATCGCCCGCAACCACATCGAGGGCAACCTGGGCAGTGGCATCTGGCTCCTGTTCGACTCCAGCAGCGCGCTGGTCGGGCCCGGCAACGTGGTCACCGGGACGTTCGGCAGCGGCATCAAGATCGAGCTGTGCGACGCCGCCCTGGTGGTGGGCAACCACGTCCACGACAACTACGGGACCGGTGTCGTGTTCATCGACCAGTGGACGACGGCCAACGCCGGTCACGTCATGCGTTCGACGCTGGTGGCGGACAACCGCGACCTCGGCGTGATGCTGCGCAGCGGCAACCCGGTCTCGGTCCAGGCCAGCACGATCGTCGGCAACTACCGGGGCCTGGACGCGACGTCGGGTCTGGCGGTGCCTGCCCAGATCGACGTCGACAGCTCGATCATCTGGGGCAACTGGCTCGACGACTACAACAACGCCACGATGAGCTCAGGCCTGGTCGTCGCGCAGCACAGCACGGTCCAGTTCCCGGCGCCGGGCGGCAACAACAACTCGCTCGACCCGCGGTTCGTGGACGCGGTGAACGGCGACTACCGCCTGCGTTCCGACAGCCCGATGATCGACGCGGCCAACCAGCCGCGCTACCTCACGGTGCCGGGCCTCGAACGCGATGCCCAGGGCGGCGACCGCTTCGTCGGCTGCGCCGTGGACCGGGGCGCCTGCGAGCTGCAGCGGATCGCCGTGACGTCCAGTCAGAGCTCGACCGCCGACATCACCCTGCAGTGGCCGGGCAGCGCCCAGGGCGGCCTGTCGATCCTGCTGTTCAGCAAGGCGCAACCCACAGGCGGTGTGCTGCCGTGCTCGACCTTCACCTGGGACCTGTTCACCTTCCAGCAGTTCGCGTTCACCGAGTACACGCCGGGCATCATCGCCACCGTGCCGCCGGGCGGCCGCGTGCAGGCGGCGATCCCGCTGCTGCCGGGGACGGTGGGGCCGGTGTGGGCCGGTGGCTTCCTGTTCACCAACCAGGGCGGCGGCCTGGCCTTCCACATCAGCTCCGGCGTCGCGCAAGTCCCGGGGCTCTAGGCCGGGGCCTTCAGGATCGCTTCACGCCCCCGCGATCCGGGTCACCGACAGGCCCAGTTCGCGGTTGTCCTGGCCCATGCCCTCCTGCAGCGGCACGAAGGCCCGGCACAGCAGCCGGCATTCGGCGGTCGTTCCGGCGGGGATCGCTTGGGGCAGCTGCCAGGTCAGCGCGATGGGTTTGCCCTGCGTGATCGGCTGCCGCGGCAGCGCGATGCCGTCGATCCAGAGTTCGGCCCAGCCGTCGCGGGGCCGCGGATGCGCGTGCACCGTCACCGTGCCGATGCCGTCGGGGCGCGCGAGATAGAACCAGCACTCGGCCATGGACCAGCGCTGGCCGCCCCTGCCGGCCTGGCCCGGTTCGGCCTGATGCCAGCCCGGACCCAGGCTGCCCTGGTCGGCGAGCGCCATCACGATCTCCGGCCGCGCCACAGCGCAGTGGCGATCGACGATGGCATGCAGGTCGCCGACGCCGGCGGGTTCGTGGAAGCCGGGCACGATGAGACCCGTCACCGCCGCATCGGGCACGCGGCGGAAGCGCTGCGCCCGCAGACGGCGCCAGAACAGTCCCGGCACGTGCCGGCGGCACCAGGAGCGGGCGGTGGTGATCGCCGCCAGGACCTGCCGCGGCAGGGCGCCGCCGCCGTTGGCGATGTGATCCGACAGCGCCTGCCGCCGGCCGCGGTCGTGATCGCGGAGGCCCTGCCACACCCGTCGCAGGTTCGGCCAGTCGTAGTTCTTGATGACCGCCTGCAGGCGGTTCCGCTCCACCATGAACCGGCGGCGGCCCTCCCGTTCGGCGATGGCGGCGTCGTCCGCCGACGGGGTCTTGCCGGCGCCGGCCGCCGCCGCCAGGTCGCCATGCCAGTCGTGCACGACCGTCGAGGTGGGCACGTAGTAGATCTGGTGGCCGGCCAGCCGCGCCCGCCAGCACAGATCGACATCCTCGACGTACATGAAGAACGTCGGGTCGAAGCCGCCGAGCCGGCGCAGCACGCTGCCGCGGATCAGCATGGCGCCGCCGCACACCGCGAACACCGGCGTCGGCCGCGGGTTCGGGTCGCGGTCCGGCAGGCCGATGTGGCGGTCGGCGGCGAAGCCGCTCTCGTTCATGACGATGCCGGTCGAATTGAGGATCGTCGGGCAGCGCCGCATCAGCATCTTGCTGCCGAACACCGCGCCGTCGGGCAGCGCCTCGGCGGCGGCCACCAGTTCGGACACCCAGTTGCGGCGCGCCACCGCGTCGTGGTTGAGCAGGGCGACGTGGTCGGCGGTCGAGCGTTCGAACAGCACGTTGTGGCCGGCGGCGAAGCCGAGGTTGCGGGGCGCCTCGAGCACCTCGATCGACGGATAGTGCTCGCGGACGTAGTCGGCGGTGCCGTCGCCCGACGCGTTGTCGAGCACCGTGATCTTCAGACCGGGCCAGTCCTGGGCCAGCAGCGAGTCCAGGCAGGGTGCGATGTAGCCCTTGCTCTTGTAGGCCAGGACCATCGCCTCGACGGTCGGGCCGGTGGTCCGCGGCTGCACGGCAGGGCCGCGCACGGCGGCCGCCGCCATCCGCATGCGGCGCGGATCCGGCTGCAACGCCGCCTCCAGGGTCGCGCCGGGCACCTCCCGCCGGTAGCGGGCCAGGGCCGCTTCGGCCGGGCCGCCGTCGAGCAGGTAGACCGGCGCGCTGATCCGCCCGGCGGCGCGTTCGGCGGGCAGGTCGGCCAACGGCAGGACCGGTGCGGCCCGTTGCCAGGCGGCGGGCGCCTGGTGCGGTTCCGGGCAGAAGATGCGCACGCCGTCGCCGGTGAGCAGGTGCGGCAGCTGCTGGCTCAGCACGGCCGCGGCGGTGCCGGCCGGCAAAGGACAGACGACGATCGCCAGCGGCGGCATCGGCGGCATTCTGCGGCCAAAACCCTCCGATTCCAGGACGGTTTTTCCCACCGTTGCGCGCGGGCGAGGCATGCCGTCTCATCCCGCCGCCATGCGCATCGGCATCGACGTCTCCATGACCGCGGACAGCAAGACCGGCCTGCCGTCCTACACGCGCTCGCTGGTGGAGGCCATGGCAAGGGTGGATCGGAGCAACCAGTTCTGGCTCTATCCGATCACCTGGCACTCGTTTCCGCCCAACTACCGCGATGCGGTGCTGCCGAAGGCGCCCAACTTCCGGTCGGTGGTGACCGGAGCCCCGGCGCGGGTGCGAGCCCGCTGGGAGCGGGAGGACCGCCGGCGCCTGCTCGGACCGCCGCCGGACGTCTATTTCAGCCCGTTCCACAACGCACCCGAACGCTGGTTCCCGCGGCTGGTCTGCGTCTGGCACGACGTGTCGTTCCGCGTGCACCCGGAGTTCTCCACCGAGGCCAACCGGGTCTACTGCGAGCACCAGTTCGACCGCTCGCACCGGCTTGCCGACCGCATCCTCACCGTCTCGCACTTCTCGCGGCAGGAACTGGTGCGGCACATGGGCGTGGCCGCCGACCGCATCGACGTGGTGCACGAGGCCGCCGATCCGGCGTTCCGGCACGTGCCTGGCACGCACGTGCCGGCCCGCTTCCGCGAGCAGCTCGAAGGCGCGCCGTTCGTGCTCTACGTCGGCTCGGTGGAGCCGCGCAAGAACCTGGCGACCCTGGTGGCCGCCTACGCGGCGCTGCAGGCGAAGGCGCGGCACCCGGCCCGGCTCGCCATCGCCGGCGGTTCGGGCTGGCTCAACTCCGACGTGCACGCCGAAGTCGAGCGCCACGGCCTGCAGGACCGCGTCCGCTTCCTCGGCTTCGTCTCCGACCAGGAGTTGCTGGAGCTCTACAACAGCTGCGCGCTGTTCTGCTATCCGACGCTCTACGAGGGCTTCGGCCTGCCGGTGATCGAGGCGATGAGCTGCGGTGCGCCGGTGGTGACCAGCCGCGTGGCGTCGATTCCCGAGGTGGGCGGCGACGCCGTGGTCTACGTCGACGAGCCGCGGGACGTCACGGCGCTGGCTGAGGCCCTGCGCGCCGTGCTGGAGGATCCGGCCCGCCAGGCGAGCCTGCGCGAGGCGGGCCTGCGGCAGGCCGCGCGTTTCAGCTGGGACCGGGCGGCGCGCGAGACCCTGGCGGTGCTGCAGAAGGTCGTCGACGACCGCGCGCTGGATCGCACCGCGGTGGCGATGGGCAGCGACGAGCGCGGCATCGACGCGGGCTTCCACGACCTCGAGCGTGGCGGCGACGAGGCGTGGCGGTGGATGGAACGGCGGGCCACGGTCCGCCTCACCCCGCGGCCGGAGCATCGCCAGCTGCTGGTCACCGCCGCCTCGCCGATGCCGCCGGAGCAGGTCACCCTGATGGCGCGCCTGCACGGCAGCGTGCTCGGCTCCGGCGCCCTGGCCCACGGTCCGCGCGAGATCCGGTTTCCGCTGCCGGGACACCTGCCCCGCGGCGGCGAGGTGCCGATCGAGCTGAGCGTCAACTTGCCGTTGCCACCGGCGATGAAGGGGCGTGACGCACGCGACCTCGGGGCCCGCGTGTTCGGTGTGAAGCTGGCGTAAGGTGATTCCCTCTACGGGCTTCCGATTGGCCTTCCGATGAGGGGCGCGATAACCTGCTTGCCCCCCAGGTCAGCCGCCGCCGCATGGACATCCTCTTCGACGCCCGCATGCTCAACCGCCCGATGTCGGGCCTCGAGCGCGTGCAGCTCAACGTGCTGCGCGAACTGAGCGAACTGCCGCAGGTGAAGCGCCTGCGCGTGATCCTGGTGCGCCACACCCACACCGCCAAGCCGCTGCCGCCCAACGTCGAGCGCTGCGAGGTGTGGACCACCGAGGACATCGTCAAGATCCTCACCGATCCGGCGCAGCGCCCGGATGTCTACCACATGAGCTGGTTCCCGGACTCGACGCCGCGGGACCTGTTCCTGCCGTTGCTGGCGCCGGCGTCCGTCGTCGAGGTGCACGACGCGATCCTCAACCGCCACCCCGAGTACTTCCCCGACCGGGAGCACTGGGAGTGGTACACCGCCTTCATCCGGCGGCTGATCCGCAACGCGGACCGGCTGCTGGTGCACAGCCGCTCGGTGATCGGCGAGATCGAGCGGGATCTCGACGGGGAGCCAGGCATCGCCGACGTGGCGCCCCTGGCGGTGGATCCGGACTTCCACCGCGCGCTGCCGGCCGGCGAGGTCAGGAAACGGTGCAAGCGCATCGGTTTCGCCGGCGACTTCATCCTGGCGGTCGGCAAGGACTATCCGCACAAGGACCATCGCACGCTGTTCCGCGCGATGACGCGCCTGCCGGCGTCGGTGCGCCTGTGCATCGCCGGCACCAAGACCTGGAAGAACCCAGGCGAGACCAGCGACGAGATCATCCGCGAACTCGGGCTCGGCGATCGCGTGGCCTGGGTGCAGGGCCTCGACGACGAGGACATCAAGGCGCTGATCCAGGGCGCCAGGGCCATGGCCTACCCGTCCCTCGAGGAGGGCTTCGGCATCCCGCCGATCGAGGCGATGGCGCTCGGCACGCCGGTGGTCGCGGCCGACGCCATGTCGATCCCGGAGGTGTGCGGCGACGGCGCCTGGCTGCACGCGCCGGGCGACGACGCGGCCCTGGCCGGCTTCCTGCAGCGGTGCCTCGCCGGTGGTCCCGACGTCCAGCAGCTGATCGAACGCGGCCGCCGGCGCGAGAAGCAGTTCTCCTGGCGGCGCACCGCCGAGCTGACCCTGGCCTGCTATCAGAAGGCGATCGCCACGCAGAAGGACGGCAGCAGTCCCCGTCAGGCCCTCGAGCCCCGCGTCCAGGAGAGCCTGGCCATCGCCGCGCGCTACAAGTTCAACAACCTGGAACGGGAGCTGGCGGCCTGGCAGCAGCGCTGCCTCGGCGCCGAAGGGCAGCTCCGGCGGTCGCAGCTCCACGTCGGCCGGCTCGAGGAGCAGCTCCGCGACCAGGGCCGCGAGCCGGTGGCGCCGCCGCCGCCCGAGCCGCCGCCGCCGCCGCCCGCCGGGGCGGTGCCGGCCCAGCCCCGCCGGCCGCGTTGGTCATTGAAGCGACGGATCGGCAAGATCATGGCCGGCCTGCGCCGCGAGCCGAAGCAGACCTGACGCCGCACCGGCCGCTTGCGGTTGGCCGCGGGTGTTGTTGTTTCGCAGCGTCCTTCCGGCGACACTCCCCGGGCCCCATGACCGGACGGACGGGTAAGGTCGAACGCCTCCTGTTGGCGCTGTCCGAGAAGGAACGCCAGCTTCGGGAACTGACGGAACAATCGCTCGGCTTCCTCGAGGAGCTGGCGGAGACCCGCCGTCGCCTGCACGACCGCGACGCGCTGGCGGAGCGCATCGGTGAGCTGGAGCGGACCCTGGCCGAAGCCCGGCGCCGGCTGCGGCATGCCGGCGGCACCGCGCTCGACGTGGCGGCGAACGGGGATGCCGGCCCGGCCGCGCCCGCCCTCGAGGTGGTGTTCTGGGGCGAGGCCGCCATCGCCGACGCGACCGCCTGCGCGCAGGCCTGGCCCGAGCTGCGGGTTTCCTGGGTCGGCCAGTCGGCGTCGGTGCCCGCCGACGCCCGGGCCGACGGACCGGTGCGGTGGATCCCGCACCGGGATGCCTGGTCGCCGGTGCAGTGCTGGAACGTGGCGTTGGCCGCCACCACGGCGGACGTCGTGCTCCTGCTCGGTGCGGGCTGCCGCCTGGAGGAGGCTCCCGCGCTGCCGGCGGTGGCCGGCGAGCCCAACACGGCGCTGCTGGCCGTGGCCATCGCCCACCAGGATCAGAACTGGCTCGGCAGCGACGAGGCCGACGACCTGCTGCGCCTGCAGCCGCGGCCGGCGCCTGCCGCCGAGACGGGACCGGTCACCGTGCCGGTGCCGTCGACGCAGGCCTTCGCGGTGCGTCGTCGGGCCTTCGAGCGGCTCGGCCCGTTCCCCGAGAACCTCGGCGGGCCGGCCGCGCTGCTCGAATACGCGTTGCGGGCCCGGGACCGTGGTTTCGCGGTCTGCGGCCTGCCCTCGGTGCGGGTCATCGGCGGCCGGCCCGACGAGCCGGCCGAATGGGATCGCCCAGCCGACGCCGATCGCCTGCACGTGCTCGCCGCCTTCCGCCCCGATGTCCTCGGCCGCGCCCTGGCCGACGCGCCGCTGCTGTGGGAGTTGGACGCGGCGGCGGTGCCGGGCTTCCTCGCCGGCGTCCTGGGCCGGCTGCCGGCGGATCCGGGCAGCGCCGATCTGCACGGCCTCCTGCAGCGCATCGCGCTCGGCATGGCCCAGCACGGGCTGCCGGCCGCCCGGGTGGCCCGCATGCTGCGGGATCGCCGCGTCGAACTGCTGCGCTCGATGGCCCAGCAGGGGCTGCCGTTCGAGGGGGATCAGATCCGGGCGGCGCTGCAGGCGGCGGAAGCCGAGCCGCTGCGGCCCGTTGCCCAGGAGCTGGCGGCGTTGTCCGCCGAGCTGGGCCGCGACCAGCGCGTGCGGACGGCGCTGCAGCAGCTCGCCGACCGGATGCGCGAGGAGCGCAAGCACATCGATGGCGAACGGGTGGCGCAGGCCGCCCGGGCCGATCGCGCCGACGGCGCGGCCCGGGCCGCCCAGGCCGAGGCCCAGCGTCGCGAGCAGGCCCTGGCGGAGCTGACCGGGCAGCTGGCGGCGTTGCGCGGCAGCCGGGACGAGGCCGCACAGCACGCCCGCGCCGTCGAACAGCAACGCGACGAGGTGCTGCAGCAGCTGCGCACCGCGCAGGCCACCGCCGATCAGCGCAGCCAGGATCTCCTGGCCCTGCGGACCAACCTGGAGGAGACCGCCGCGGCGCTGCGCGCGGCCCAGGCCGACCGCGAGGCGGCGGCCCACCTGTTGGCCGATGCCGAGGCGGCGCGGAACAAGGTGGCCGAGCAGGCCCACGCCCTGCGGATCGAGCACGAGGTCGTCGCCCAGAGCCTGCAGTCGTCCCAGGAGGAGCGCCGGCGGCTGGAGCAGCTCCTGGAGGTGGCGCAGACCGAGTGGCGGCGGCTGCAGGGCGAACTGCAGCGGGTGACCGAGCAGTTCGAGCGCGTCAGGGGAGAGCGTCAGGCGCAGCAGAAGCGCATCGCCGAGCTGGACCAGCGGGTGGGCGATCTGGACAAGCAGCGCACGGAGACCGAGCGGTGGCTGCTCACGGCCCGGGCCAGCGCCGAGGCGGTGGAGAAGGCGCTCGGCTTCCCTGGCGGCGAGGGGCTGATGCAGTTCATCGAGGGGCTGCGGCGCAGCGCCGGCCACCTGCTGACCGTGATGAAGGCGGCGGATGCCGGTACGGTCGAGGCCCTGCTGGCCACCCTGCGCTCGCTGCGTCAGGAACGCGATGCCGCCCTGGACACCGTCCGGGATCGCGAGCGGTGGGTGGCGTTGCTGCTGCGGGAGGTCGCCCAGCGCCGGCTGTTCGCGCGGAAGCTCCTCGACCACGAGCAGGCGTTCCTCGAGCAGGCGGAACGATCGCCATGAAGATCCTGCTGGTGGTGCACCAGTTCCTGCCGCGCCACATCACCGGGACCGAGCAGTACGTGCGGGCGCTGGCGCGGGGGCTGCGGGCCGCCGGCGAGGATGCCCGGATCCTGGCCTATGAGCCGCTGCTGCAGTTCGACAGCCCGGACCGGCTGTTCCTCGAGCGCGACGAGGTGATCGACGACGTGCCGGTGCGGCGGATCGCGGTGCACCATCGGCTGTCGCCCAACCCGGAGCTGCGGGACTACGAGAACCCGTTGGCGGCGCGGCTGCTGGCCCGGCACCTCGACGAGGTCGGCTACGACCTGATGCACCTGTTCCACCCGCGCAACATCGGCACCGGCGCGGTGACGGAGCCGGTGTTGCGCGGCTTGCCGCTGGTGGTCCACCTGATGGACTTCTGGTGGATCTGTCCGAACTACCTGCTCTGGCGGCGCAGCGGCGAGCTGTGCGACGGTCCGCCGGAGGGGGGGGCGGGCTGCATCCCCTGCGTCGACCCGGCCCTGGCGGCGGCGCTGGCGGAACGCGACCTCACCGCGATGGTGGTGGCGCCGGGCCGGCAACCGGTGCCGGCGGGCAACCAGCGGCCGTCCGCGGTGCGGCAGGCCGCGGCGCTGATCGGCCGCAAGGAGCACCTGATCGCGCAGCTGGCCCGGGCCGATCGGGTGATCGCGCCGTCGCGCTTCCTGGCGGGCATCTACCGCCGGCACGGCCTGCCGGCCCGCAAGCTGATGCACCTGCCTTATGGCCTCGATCCGGAGCGGTTCGCGGGCATGCGGCGGCGGCCGTCGCCGGACAAGAAGCGGTTCGACGTCGGCTACATCGGCTCGATCTCCCGGCACAAGGGCGTGCACGTGCTGCTGGAGGCGCTGGGCGCGGCCACCGCCGGCAACCTGCGACTGCACGTCTACGGCAGCCGGGACTCGCAGCCCGGCTGGTCCGAGGCGCTGGTGGACGGCATCCGCGACCCGCGGGCGACGTTCCACGGCCCGTTCGCGCCGCACGAGCTGGGCAAGGTGCTGCAGGGGCTGGACGTGCTGGTGGTGCCGTCGTTGTGGTACGAGAACACGCCGTTCGCCGTGCTGGAGGCCCTGCACGCCGGCCTGCCGGTGATCGCCTCGGACCTCGGCGGCATCGCCGAGATCGTCAGGCCGGGCGAGAACGGCTGGCTGTTCCCGGCGGGCGATGCGGCGGCGCTGGCGGCCCTGCTCGACCGGCTGGCGGCCTCGCGGGACGAGGTGCTGGCGCTGCGGCCGCAGAAGCCGCCGACGCTGGACGACAACGTGCGGAGCCTGCGGGAGCTGTACGGCCAGCTCGCCGGGACGGCGGAGCGATGAGCAGTCCGCCCCGCGTCAGCCTGGTGCTGCCCACCTGGAATGCCGGCCCGCTGCTGGCGGAGGTCCTGGCGGCGGTGGACGACCAGCCCGGCGCCGGCGACCTGGAGCGCGTCGCGGTCGACAGCGGCTCCCGCGACGACACGGTGCCGATCCTGCAGCGGCACGGGTTCCGCGTGCTGACGATCCCGCAGAAGACGTTCAACCACGGCGCCACCCGCGACCTCGCCATCGAGCAGACGCGCGGCGACATCGTGCTGCTGCTCACCCAGGACGCGACGCCGGCGGACAAGGCGTGGCTGCCGTCGCTGGTGGCGGCCTACCGGGACCCGGCGGTGGCGGCGGCCTGGTGCCGGCAGATCCCGCGGCCGGACTGCAATCCGCTGCTGCGGCGGCGGATCCTGGAGTGGATGGGCGATCGCAGCACGCTGACGGTGCAGCGGCTGCCCGAGGGCCGGCAGCTGGCGGACCTGACGCCGATGGAGCAGCTGCGGCTGTGCGCCTTCGACAACGTCGCCAGCAGCGTGCGGCGGTCGGCGTGGGAGCGCTTCCGCTTCGGCTGGCGCCGGTTCGGTGAGGACATCACCTTCGGCCGCCGGGTGATCGAGGCCGGCCATGCCATCGCCTTCGTGCCCGACGCCGCGGTGATCCACAGCCACAGGACGACGCCGAAGCAGGAGGGCAAGCGGGTCTACTGCGACCACCAGAACCTGTTCGCGTTGTTCGGCCTGCGCGTGATCCCGGATCTCGCGCACTGCAAGCGGGCGGTGCGCGACGGCGGCGCCCACTTCGTGAAGCAGGTGCAGGCGGAGCCCGGGCTGGATGCGGTGCAGCGTCGCGAACTCGAGGAGTGGGCCCGCGGCTACGCGGCGTGGACGGCGTGGGGGCAGTACCTCGGCGCCAACTGCGAGCGGCTGAAGCGCCGTTGGTACGGGCCGTTGCTGCGGCTCGTGGACTGGTGGATGCATCGCCCCTGAAGTGATGGGGGGTGCGAGCCGAAACAGGGCAGGAGGCCCTGGCCAAGGCGACCGGGCCCGGTATCCTGCCCCGTTTCCCTGCCTCGATTCCGACTCCCGAGTGATGCTGAAGACCCAGGGCATCTCCTACCCGCGCAGCGGCCACGGAGCTCTCTACCACGTGCTGCGGCGCTACTTCCGTGACCAACTGGTCTACTGCGACCCGGAGGTCCCCCGCGGCCACGCCGATTCCAGTGGCTCCCTGTGCGGCTGCGGCCAGGTGCCGTGCGAGAACCCACAGAACAACTACGCCAAGAGCCACGACTTCGGGCTGCTGCGCGGCGGCCAGGGACTGCCGGTGCGGCCCGAGGTCCGCTACCTGGTCCAGTACCGCAGCCCGGTCCGGGCGATCGTCTCGAACTTCGGCCTGCACCTGCGGGCCTACCCCGACGACGATCACGTCGATGCCTGGCGGGCCTACGCGATCGAGCAGATGAACTACTGGGTGGCGTTCATCGACAAGTGGGTGCTGGAGCGGCCGGCGGGCACCTGGTGCGACATCCCCTACGTCAAGCTGATCGGCGACGCGCCGAACACGGTGCGCAAGGCGGTCGAGTTCGTCGAAGGCGGCCCCGCCGATCCGGCCCGGCTCGACGACGCCCTGCAGTTCGTCAAGCTGGAGGCCCGGGACCGCTTCGCCTCGTTCCAGTATCCCGACGAGGGTTTCTACAAGGAACTCGAGGCGATGGCGGGCGACCGGATGCAGCGGCTGAACCTGCCGGCCTACGTGATCGGCGTCTGAGCGAAGCACCGGTCCATCCATGACGACGCTGGTCCGCCACTACGACGCCGCCACCGCCCCGCGCGGCGTGCTGCGGCACCTGCTGCCGCTGCTCGGCTACCCGGCGCTGATCTGGCAGAACCGCTACCTGGTCCACAACTTCTTCCGCCGCGAACTGCTGGCCCGGTTCCGGGGCACGGCGCTCGGCGCCCTGTGGATCCTGGTGCAGCCGCTGTTCCTGTTCGCCGTGTACTACATGGTGTTCGGGATGCTGTTCGGCGACTGGCGCCGGGGCGAGATGCCGGACCCGCAGATGGCGCTCTACCTGTTCTCCGGCATCATCGTCTTCCACGCGCTGGTGGAGGCGACCGGGCAGAGCTGCACGATCGTGGTGGAGAACGGCAACCTGGTGAAGAAGGTGGCCTTCCCGTCCGAGGCCCTGGTGATCCACGTGGTGCTGGTCTCCCTGGTCACCTACCTGGTCGGCGCCGTGGTGTGCCTGCTGGCCGGCACGGCGTTCGGCGCGCTGCAGCCGGGCCTGCTCCTGCTGGGCCTGCCGCTGGTGCTGGCGGTGCAGCTGGTGTTCTGCGTCGGCCTGGGGCTGTTCCTGGCCAACCTCAACGTGTTCGCCCGCGACGTCTCGCAGATCTGGCGGATCGTCACGACGGCGTGGCTGTTCCTGACGCCGGTGTTCTGGCGGCCGAGCCTGATGCGCGACAAGTTCGGCGACACCATCGTGGCCGACCTGCTGTTCTCGCTGAATCCGGCGTATCCGCTGGTGCAGGCCCACCGCCTCGCGCTCGGCGGCGTGCATCCCGACCTGGGCAGCTTCTGGCAGCACCTCGGCGCCGCCTCGCTGTGGGCGATCGGCTTCCTGGTGGTGGGCTACAGCACCTTCATGAGCCGCAAGCACAAGTACGCCGACCTGATCTGACCCGGCGGTGGCGGCGGGGCCGCCCGGGCGGTCAGGTGGCCTTGGCGGGTTTGCCCGCCAGCGGCTGCACGATCCAGCGGTGGTCCTGCAGGAACAGCCCCAGGTCGTGGGTGCGGTTCTGCACCACCAGGTTGTCCCGCGCCGGGCGCTCGTGGTAGCGGTGCACGCCGTTCTTGTCGATCAGCCACACCGGGATGGTGAACTCGCCGGACAGGAGCCGCAGGCCCTCCAGCACCAGGGTCACCTCGCACTCGGCGTGGTCGAAGGTGATGCCCTCGAGCTGGGTGCTGTGGGCGAAGCAGAGCGTGCCGTCGGTGCGCATGGCGCCCACCGCCACCGCCAGCTCCTCGCGCCGGCTGCTGTTGGCGATCCGGATCCGGATCGCGACGGTGTCGCCGGGCGCGTACTCGGTGCGGCGCTGGCCGGTGGCCGGATCGACCAGGAGCGCATCGACGATCCGCGGATGATCTGGTTCGCCGGCGCCGGCCTCGGGGAGCTGCTCGAAGCCCGCCTTGTCCTGGCCCTGGGCCACCTTGTTCTCCCAGGTGGCGTACTCGTTGGTCACCAGCACCGACTCGTCCAGCATCTGCACCTTGCCATTGCGCAGCCAGATCGTGCGGTCGCAGATCTGCCGCACGTCGTAGAGCGAGTGCGAGCAGAAGAAGAGCGACTTGCCGGCCTTCTTGTAGCTCCAGATCTTGTCGACGCACTTGCGGCGGAAGTTCTGGTCGCCGACGGCGAGGATCTCGTCGATGATCAGCACGTCGGGATCGGTCGCCACCGCGACGCTGAAGCCGAGCCGCGCCACCATGCCCGACGAGTAGGTGCGGATCGGCGAGTTGATGAAGTCGCCGAGCTCGCTGAAGTCGACGATCTCCTGGAACTTCTTCTGCGCCTCCTTGCGCGAGAAGCCCATCATCGCCGCGTTCATGAAGATGTTCTCGCGGCCGGTGAAGTTCTGGTGGAAGCCGGCGCCGAGCTCCAGCAGACTGGTGATCCGGCCGCGCACGGTGTAGGTGCCGGCGGTCGGGTAGGTCGTGCCGCTGAGGATCTTCAGCAGGGTCGACTTGCCGGCGCCGTTGGTGCCGATCAGGCCGACGCACTCGCCGGCGGCCACGTCGAACGAGATGTCGTGCAGCGCGTGCACCGCCTTGTGGCGCGGCCGCTTGTTCCACGGCAGTCGCTCCAGGATCCGGTTGTACGGACTGCCGTAGAGCCGGTAGGTCTTCGACAGATGGCGGGCCTCGATGACCGGTTGCATAAGGGATCAGGGCAGCAGACCGCGTTCCCGCAGGAAGGCAACGACCTTGGCGACGTTGGTCTCGAGCGGGTCGCCCACGGTGTCGAGCCGCAGGTCGGGCTGCCGCGGCGGCTCGTAGGGCGCGTCGACACCGGTGACGTTGTCGATCTCGCCGGCCCGGGCCCGGGCGTAGAGGCCGTCCTGGTCGCGGGCCTCGCAGTCCGGCAGCGGCGCGTCGCAGAACACCTCGTAGAAGTGCGGGCTGTCGACGATCTTGCGGGCGTCCTGCCGCTCGAACTCCAGCGGCGACACCAGGGCGACGATGGTGCTGATGCCGAAGCCGAGGTTCAGGCGGGCCAGTTCGGCGGCCCGGCGCTGGTTCTGCCAGCGATCGGCGCCGGAGAAGCCCAGGTCGTTGTTGACGCCCAGCCGCAGGATCTCGCCGTCCAGCACGTGGACGTGCTTCTGCTGCTCGAACAGCAGCTTGTCCAGGGCGTAGGCCAGCGTCGACTTGCCGGCGCGCGGCAGACCGGTGATCCAGAGCACGAAGGGCTCCTGGCCCAGCCGCGCCTTGCGGTCGGCAGGCGTGACGGCGCGCTTCTTCTGCAGGCGCACGTTGCTGCGGGCGTCGCTGCTGCTGGCGCCGCGCTGGCGCGCATCGACCGTGGTCTTGCGCTCGACGATCATGCCGGCGCCGACGGTGGCGTTGGTGAGCCGATCGATCAGGATGAAGCTGCCGGTGGCGCGGTTCTTGGCGTAGGCGTCCGCCGCCAGCGGCCGGCTGCACTCCAGGCTGACGCGGCCGATCTCGTTCATCTGCAACCGGTCGGCATCCTCGCGGCGCAGCGTGCCGACGTTGATCCGGTAGCGGAGCTGGGTGACCTGCGCCGCGGTCTGGTTGGTGGTCTGCTTGACCAGCAGCTGCCGGTTCGATTGCAGCGGATTCTCGGCGAACCACACCACCATGGCCTCGATCGAGTTGCTCAGCGGCGGCGCGTTGTTCGGCGCCACGATCATGTCGCCGCGGCTGATGTCGATCTCGTCGGTCAGCGTCAGCGTGACCGCCATGGGCGCGAATGCCTCGGCGATCTCGCCGGCGTGGGTGACGATCGACTTCACCGTGCTCTGCTTGCCCGACGGCAGGGTGGCGATGCGGTCGCCGACGCGGATCACGCCGGACGAGAGCGTGCCGGCGTAGCCGCGGAAGGTCAGGTCCGGCCGCACCACGTGCTGCACCGGGAAGCGCAGGTCGACCAGGTTGCGGTCGCTGGCGACGTGCACCGTCTCCAGGTGGTCCAGCAGCGGCGAGCCCTGGAACCAGGGCATGCTGGCGCCGCGCAGCACCACGTTCTCGCCCTTCAGGGCCGACATCGGGATGAAGTGGATGTCGCGCACCTGCAGGCGGGCGGCGAAGTCGATGTAGGCCGAGCGGATCTCCTGGAAGCGCGCCTCGCTCCAGCCCACCAGGTCCATCTTGTTGATCGCCACCACGAAATGCTGGATGCCGAGCAGCGAGCAGATGAACGAGTGGCGCCGGGTCTGCTCCAGCACGCCGTGCCGGGCGTCGATCAGGATGATCGCGAGGTCGCAGCTCGACGCCCCGGTGGCCATGTTGCGGGTGTACTGCACGTGGCCGGGCGTGTCGGCGATGATGAACTTGCGCCGCTCGGTGGCGAAGTAGCGGTAGGCCACGTCGATGGTGATGCCCTGCTCGCGCTCGGCCGCCAGGCCGTCGAGCAGCAGCGCCAGGTCCACGCGCTCGTCGCCGCGCCGCT